>JBGQLF010000574.1:0-6803 GCA_041499985.1 Gemmataceae bacterium | reverse complement strand
GGTGCCGTGAGGGGCACGATTTCCTCGCTCGGCCGGCACGCTTGCTGGGCGCTGGTGGCTCGGCGATGGCTCTCGAGGGCGAACGCATCCTGTTCCGGGCGGGTCACGCCGAACTCCGCGGCGAGGATCTCGGCAGTCTCACCCATGATCAGCCCGGAAACAGGATCGGTCAAGCCGAGCTTGACTCCGGGCACCGGCCGAAAATGCCGCAGCCGGAAACGCAGCAGCACACGCAGGCGCTGCCACCGGCCCTTCGCCCGTGCCATTTCGTGGAAGAGCGCCGTCGCTTCGGCGTTGTACAGGAGTGGGATCTGGCTCATTGATTCCACGCCCCCGGCGACGACCGTGCGGGCTTCCCCAAGCTCAACGAGCTGCGCCGCTGTCGTAATCGCTTCCATGCCCGAGGCGCAGTTGCGCTGCACCGTGTGGGCGATGCGATCCTGGGGGATACCGGCACGCAAGGCGATGACGCGGGCGATGTTGGCCGCATCGGCGGGCAAGGCTACATTGCCGAACACAACCTGATCGACCTGCTCGGGCCGCAGGTGGGCGCGCTCCAGCAGTGCCTCCGTGGCGACTCGGCCGAGCTCCACGGCCGAAACGTCGGCCAGTGGACCAAAGGCTTTGGCGAAGGGAGTGCGCACACCCTCAACGATGGCAATGTCGAGCATGGGTACTTAGTGCTCTTGTCCGAGCCGGAAGCGTAAGCGACGGCCTTTCTAGCCTTTCTAGACGGCCTTTTCGTCGCTTACGTTTCCGGCTCGGGAAGTTGCTACATTACGGATGTTCAGCATCATTGCTGCCCTGCGGGCCCTCGCGCAACCGGCGGCGTTGCACTTTACCCAGGAAGTTTTTCGGCAGCTCGTTCACGATCTCAATCTGGCGCGGCCGTTTTTGCTTGCCCAGGTGTTGCTGGCAGTGGTTTCCAAGCGCCGCCGTGTCCAGGTTGACGCCTGGCCGCGCTACTACAATCGCCTTGACGAGCTCGCCGCGCTCGGCGTCGGGCACGCCGATCACCGCCGCCTCCGCCACGCCCGGGAACCGGCACAGGATCTCTTCAACCTCCGCAGGGAAAACCAGGAAGCCGGAGGTCTTAATAATGTCCTTTTTGCGATCCACGATCGTGAAAAAACCGTCGCGGTCGCGCTTGGCCAGATCGCCCGTGTACAACCACCCGCCGCGCAACGTGTGTGCCGTCTCCTCGGGGTTGTTGAAATATCCCTTCATCACTTGCGGCCCGCGGATGACCAACTCGCCGACCGAGCCGGGTGGCAGTTCCTCGCGGCCGGTACTCTGGTCCATGATCCGGGCGTCGGTATCGGGCAGAGGCAGCCCGATCGATCCCGGCCGATTGCGTTCGTCCACGGGGTTCACGTGCGTCACCGGACTCGCCTCGGACAAGCCGTACCCCTCGACGATGTAGCGGGCTCCCCGCTCCTGGAACTCGGCTCGCATCGTCGCATCCAGTGGCGAAGCGCCCGAGATGACGGCCCGGATGAACGACAGGTCCCGGGGCCGCTCGCGCAGCGACCGATTAAAGGCACCGAGCATGGCTGGCACCGCGGGCACCAGCGCGATGCGGTGTTGTTCCAGCAGATCCAGCACCGCCTCGGCCTCGAAGCGGGGGTGCAGGTGGACCGTGGAGCTGGCCACCAGGCTGGTGAGGACGCATACCGACAGGCCATAAGCATGGAAAAACGGCAGCACGCCGAGCGTGGACTCCTGGGCGTCTTCGCTCCGGCTCCAGGCACGCAGCTGCATGGCATTGGCGATCAGGTTGCGGTGCGTGAGCATGACCGCTTTCGGCGACGCGGTGGTTCCGCCCGTTGGCGCCAACACCGCCACGTCCTCCTCAGGCACGATACGCGGCGTCAGGTGACGCGGTGGGGCGCGCAGGAGTTGCTCGAACCGGTGCAGGTTGGCGTCGTCGCGCAGCCGCAAGGGACCACGGCGGCGCAGGCGCTCCACGCGATAAAGCCAGCCACGCCACGGAGCCATGCGTTCCGCCAGGGAGGCGACGATGACATGCTCCAGCGGCCCGCGCTCCAGCGCCCCCATGACGGTCGGGGCCAGCAGATCGAGAGTGACAATGATGTGACAGTCCGTGGCCTCGATCCACTTGGCCAGCTCCTCGGCGACCATGAGCGGGCTCAGTTGCAAGGCCGTGGCTCCCGTGAGCCAGGTGGCTTGCAGAGCGATCAGGTATTCGGGGATGTTCGGCAACAACATGGCGACGCGCCGGCCGGGACGGGCGCCGAGATCCGCCAGGGAGCGGGCGAAACGCCGGCTCCGCTCGACGAGCTGGGCATAGGAAGTCGGATGACCGTACAAGGTGCAGGCCGCCCGCTCGGGAAAGCGCCGCGCCGCGGTTTCCAGCAGCGCGCTCAGCGGCACGCTCGGATACGGCAACGACGAAGGCACGTCGCAGGGATACGCATCGAGCCAAACGCGTTGCCAGAGAGGGACCGCCGCCTGAGCAGGGCCATCTGCCGAGCCCGAATAGGTCATGGCTCATCTTCTCCTTACCCGGTTGCACGCCCCCTCAGCCTACCCTCTCCCCCGAGGGCGGGGAGAGGGTAGGCTGAGGGGGCGAGCGCACACCGCGAACGCTACCCAGCGGCAACGGATTCCGGATCAGCCAGGTGTGCCGGCGGCGGAGGGAAAGCGGCCCGAGCGCCCCACAGATCGGGGATTGGGGTGACAGTAGTTGCAGAGCGGTCCGAAAACCAAGAATGCCGTCGTGCGCTCCACTCATGTCCAGCATGAAGAACCATGCGTGCCACTTCCTTCCCTCATAGGAATTCTAGGTTACTCATCTTTGCCAGACAACTGACCGCTAGAATTAAGGTCACACAGAACACGGCAGCCGTGGCGAGAGGACCATTTGTGCCGTCGGCACCGAGGCGGATGGTGGGCGCGAGTGTCCGCGGGCGTGTCCCTGCTTTACAATGCCTTGGCCAAGGCTAGCAAGACTTCAGCCGAGGAAAGCGAGGACTTATGCCGGCCGTGCCGTTGTTGCAGAGTGATGTCCCGGGCTTTCCCTGTCGCCAGGGCAAAGTTCGCGATGTTTACGACCTGGGCGATCGCCTCGTCATCGTCGCCACAGACCGAATCAGTGCCTTCGATTGGGTCTTGCCGACCGGCATTCCCGACAAGGGGCGAGTCCTCACCGGTTTGACCCTTTTCTGGTTGCGGCATCTGGGCGAGCCGAATCATTTCCTCAGCACCGACCTCCAGGCGATGGGACCCGCCTTCGCCGCTCGGGCTAGCGCGCTCGCCGACCGGACCATGCTCGTGCGGAGAGCTGAAGTCGTGCCGATCGAGTGTGTCGTGCGCGGTTATCTCGCCGGCTCCGGTTGGAAGGAGTATCGCCAGGACGGTGCGGTCTGTGGCATCCCCTTGCCGGCGGGCTTGCTAGAGAGCCAACAATTGCCGGAGCCGATCTTCACACCGGCTACCAAAGCGGAGACCGGGCACGACCTGAACATCACGTGGGAGCAGATGACTCAGATCACCGGGACCGATCTGGCCGAAGAGTTGCGCCAGCGCAGTCTTGCGCTCTATCGCCGGGCGGCGGCGTATGCCCGCACGCACGGTATCCTCCTCGCCGACACCAAGTTCGAATGGGGCCGGCTTGCCAATGGCGAGCTGATTGTCATCGATGAAGTGTTGACGCCGGACAGCTCACGCTTCTGGCCGCTGGACCAATACCGCCCGGGGACCAGCCCTCCTTCCTTTGACAAACAGTTTGTCCGCGACTGGTTGGAGACGACCAGCTGGGACAAGAGCAGTCCGCCTCCCGAACTGCCCGCTGAGGTTGTGGCGCGCACTCGGGCCAAGTACCTCGAAGCTTACGAACGGCTAACAGGGCAACCGCTTGGTGAGTGGTGAACTACTCCTGGCCAAGTGTACCACTTACCACTCGCCACGCTGGAGGAACAATCATGCCCGAGCGTCCGCTGCGTCTGCTCATCCTTGGAGCGCATCCCGATGACGCCGATTATGCGGCCGGCGGCACCGCGGCGTTGTACCGGGCGGCCGGCCATGTGGTACAAATGGTGAGCTTGACCAATGGCGACGCCGGGCATCAGGCCATCCGGGGCCCCGAGCTCGCTCGCCGCCGCCGTGCGGAAGCCGAGGCCGCCGGCGCCGTTATCGGCGCCACCTACACCGTGCTCGATAACCACGACGGGCAGCTCCTGCCCACCCTGGAGAACCGCTTTCAGGTGATTCGCCTGATCCGGTCCTTTCAGCCGGACCTGGTCTTGACCCATCGGCCCAACGACTACCATCCAGACCACCGGTACACCAGTCAACTGGTTCAAGATGCGGCGTACATGGTGACAGTGCCGGCCATTGTGCCGGAGGTACCTCATTTGCGGCGAGATCCGGTCATCGCGTATTTGGCGGACGACTTTCAGAAGCCGTATCCCTTCCAGCCCACCGTTGTGGTGGACGTGGGCGCCGTGGTCGATCAGATCGTGGGGATGCTGCATTGCCATCAGTCGCAGTTCTACGAATGGCTGCCGTACAACGTGGGCCAGCAAGACCAGGTTCCGGACGGAGACGAAGCGCGGCGGGAGTGGCTGGCGGGCAAGGTCCATGCCCGTTTGCGGGCGCGCGCCGACCGCTATCGGGATCTCTTGCTGCGCCTCTACGGGCCGGCACGCGGCGCGGCTGCGACTTATGTCGAGGCCTTCGAAGCGTGTGAATATGGATCGCCCCTCGACGAGGGGGCATGCCGGCGCCTGTTTCCTTTCGCCGCGTGGGACGCTCCGGGCGCCAGACTACCTGATCACACGCTCAAACCGGGTGGGTGAATAGCCTTGATCCCTTACCGCTTTCTCGGGGCCCTGCTCACGCCGCTCCTGCTGGTGTTCGTGGGTACGATCGGCTACCACCTCATCGAAGGCTGGGATCTCTTCGACTCCCTGTACATGACAGTCATCACCCTGACCACGGTCGGCTTTGGGGAGGTGCATCCTCTTTCCCAGCTGGGGCGTGTGTTCACGATGTTGCTTTCGCTCGGTGGCGTGTTCATGCTGTTCTATGCCGCCACGGAAGCGATCCGGTTCATCGTCGGCGGCGAGATACAAGACCTTTTGGGGAGGCAGCGCATGGAACGTAGCTTGGCGGAAGCAAGCAACCATATCATCATCTGCGGTTTTGGCCGCATGGGACGGCTGGTTTGCCAGGAGTTTTCCACCGAAGGCCTGCCGTTTGTGGTGATCGAACGACACGCCGACCTGCTGGAAGGGTTCCAGGTGCCGCACGGCATTCCACTGCACGGTGACGCTACTTCGGACGAGGTGCTCAAGCGTGCTGGCCTGGAGCGGGCCCGGGCACTGGTCACGGTTGCCGCCTCCGATGCGGACAACCTCTACATTACCATGAGTGCCCGCCTGCTCAACGAGCGCCTGTTCATTGTCGCCCGGGCCGAGGACGGCGGCTCGGGACAGAAGCTTCTCCGAGCGGGGGCCAACCGCGTGGTGTCACCGTACCAGATTGGCGGCAGTCGCCTCGCACAGGCGGTGCTGCGTCCCACCGTGGTGGACTTCATCGAATTGGCCACGCGCACCGAGCACTTCGACTTGCAGATCGAGGAGTCCCAGCTGAGTGCCCAGAGTCAGTTGACGGGCACGACGCTCTCGGATAGCCGCTTGCGCCAGGATCTGGGTGTGATCATCGTGGCAATCAAGAAAGCCAGTGGCAAGATGGTCTTCAACCCAGCTTCTGAGGTGACGCTGGAGGCGGGCGACATCTTGATTGCCATCGGGGACCGCCAACACCTCGATCAGCTCGACCTCCTGGCGGCGGGTTAAGTTGAACGAGACAGGCGCCCCATGCAGCGCATCGCCGACATCGCCATGAAAGTATCTTGCAACGCTCGCCGGAAGAGGCTCTAACAGAATGTGGTGGCAAGTTTGCAACTTGCCAAATCGAACCGGCAAGTTGCAAACTTGCCGCCACATTCTGATACAGCCTCGAAGCTGTCCTTGCGGCCCTCACAAGAGCCCGAAGAAAAAAACCGAAAAAACTCCTTTTGCCTGTAGACAGATTGCGTCCATTCCCGGGTATATTCCTATGGGACCGGTCATGACAGAGAACGCGAGCGAACCTGACGATCTGCTCCGCCGAGCCCAGGCGGGCGATGAACCTGCGCTAGCCGCGCTCTTCGCCCACTACCGCGAGCGGCTGAAGCGCCTGGTGCAACTGCGCCTCGACCGCCGGCTCTCGGGGCGCGTCGATGCCTCCGACGTGCTTCAGGAAGCGTATCTCGAAGTCCACAAACGCTTTCCCGAGTATGCCCGGGAGACCGCACTGCCGTTCTACCTCTGGCTGCGGCTGGTGACGGGGCAGAAGCTGACGGATGTTCACCGCCATCATCTCGGGACGCAGATGCGCGACGCGGGCCAGGAGATTTCGCTCTATCGCGGGGCCCTGCCGCAGGCGACGTCGGCCTCGCTGGCAGCGCAGCTTCTGGGCAGGATCACGAGCGCCAGCCAGGCGGCGATTCGCGCCGAGCACAAAATCCTGGTCCAGGAAGCGCTCAACAGCATGGATCCGCTCGACCGCGAAGTCCTGGTCTTGCGGCATTTCGAGCACCTGAACAATGAAGAGACCGCCCAGGTGCTTGGCGTCAAGAAATCGACGGCGAGCCAGCGCTATATCCGGGCCCTCAAACGGCTCAAGGATATCCTGTCGTCGATTCCCGGGCTCAAGGACAATTGGTAGCGTGCATGGAAGATGCCGGGGACGCCCTGTGGAAACATTCTCTTTGGAAGGACCTGGCAATGGATACC
>JBGQLF010000573.1:0-6809 GCA_041499985.1 Gemmataceae bacterium | reverse complement strand
GGCGACGATCTTCCCGTCCGGACTGAAAGCCGCCGCCTTGATGTCGCCTTGATGCCGCAGCGGCTCCGCCACCGGTTTGCCCGTGGTCGCTTCCCAAAGCCGAGCCGCATCGCTGTCTGCCGTGACCAAGGTCTTGCTGTCGGGGCTAAAGGCCAACCTTTGGACACTGCCATCATGCTCTAATGGAGGGCTGAGCGACCGGCCGGTCGCTCCCTCCCAGAGTCGTGCGGTATTGTCCTTGCTTCCCGTGGCAGCGATTTTGCCATCTGGGCTGAAAGCCACGACATAGACGTAGTGCCGATGCTGGAGGGGGCCGCCGATGGGCTCGCCTGTGCTGGCGTCCCAGAGACGAGCGGTGTAGTCCCCGCTGCCGGTGAGGATTCTCTTCCCATCGGAGCTGTAGGCCACACAGGACACGACGTCCTTGTGCCGCAAAGCGGCGCCGACGCGTTGCCCCGTGCTGGTCTCCCAGATGCGAGCCGTCCCGTCCGCCCCCGCGGAAACCAGGCGCTTGCTGTCGGGACCAAAAGCGACGCCGAACACGGGCGCCCCATGGCGGAAAGGTTTGCCGATGGGTTTGCCGCTGCTCGCCTCCCACAGCCGGGCTGTGTGGTCCAAGCTTGCCGTCGCCATACTGTTGCCGTCGGGACTGAAGACCACGGCTTCAACCTTGCCGTCATGCCGTAGGGGTGCCCCGATGGGCGTGGCTGTCGCCGTTTCCCGCACCTGGGCCGTGTTGCCTCCGGTGGCCGTTACCACGTACTTGCCGTCGGGGCTGAAGGCCAACACCTTGGTTCCCTCCGGCAGCGGCAAAAAGGCATTCAGAGGATGCACATGGTGGTGCCACCGCGCCAGGTTCAAGCGGATGTCCCGCTGGAGATCGGTTGCCTGGTCAGGAGCGATCTTCAGGCTATGGGCTAACCAGAGCATCCCCCGGGCCGCGTCCCCCTGCTCGCACAGACTTAGGCCGCGCTCCAGCCCCAGCGCGGTGGACAAGCGTTCGGCCTGGCCGCGATACACGTCCGCCCGCGCGCGTTGCTCTTGGGCCTCCTGCAAAGCCTCTTGGGTGCGGCCCTGTTCCTGTTGCAGGCGCAGGGTAAAGCCAGAACCGACGAGGAGGGCGACCACCGCCAGCAGAGCCACGACCGCTAAGCCCGCGGCCGTGGTCAGAGCAGGGTTGCGGCGGCACCAGCGCCACGATCGCTCCATCTTCCCCACGGGACGAGCGTGGATCGGCTCCCCAGCCAAGTAGCGCTTCAGGTCGTCGACCATCTCGACCGCCGAACCATAGCGCCGCGCGCGGTTCCTCTCGAGCATCTTCATCACGATCGCGTCCAGGTCTCGGCGCAGCAGCTTGGCCAGTGCCGCCGGCTCAGCCTGGCGATGCTTCGCCACGTCGGCGAGCTGGCCGCCCAGCGTGCTCAGCCGCGTCGAGGGCTTGGGCGGTTCCTCCTCGCGGAGGATCCGCTGCATCTCGACATAGCCCGCCCGATGCAGCGCCTTGGCATCGAACGGAGTCGTGCCCGTGAGCAGCTCGTAGAGCAGCACGCCGAGCGAGTAGATGTCGCTGCGCGTGTCGATGTCCAGCCCGCTTATATCTGCCTGTTCCGGCGACATGTACTCCGGCGTGCCGATGAACTGGCGGTATTCGGTGAACACCGTCCGCTCGGTCAGCTTCTGGTTCGTCGCCTTGGCGATGCCGAAGTCGATGACCTTCGGCACCGGCGTGCCGTCGTGCAAGGTCACCATCACGTTCGACGGCTTCAGGTCGCGGTGGATGATCCCCTTCTGATGGGCGTGCTGCACCGCCTGGCAGACCGGGATAAAAAGGTCCAGCCGCTCTTTGGTGGACAGGTTCTCGGTGTCGCAGTACGCAGTGATGGACACGCCCTTGACCAGCTCCATCACGAAGTAGGGCCGGCCGGTCTCGGTCGCCCCGGCGTCGAACACTTTGGCGATGTTGGGGTGGTCCATCAGGGCCAGTGCCTGGCGCTCGGCCTCGAAGCGGCCGATCACCTGCTTGGTGTCCATGCCCAGTTTGATGATCTTCAGGGCCACGCGACGGCGAACCGGCTGCTCTTGCTCGGCCATGTAGACGACGCCGAAGCCGCCCTCGCCGATCTGCTGGAGCAGCTTGTAGCGGCCGATGATCGTGCCGGGGCCTTCCTGGAGTTGCGCGTTGGGACTTACGTACGGCGCATCTGCATCCCCTCCTCCGAAGGCGATAGCGAGTCCGGCATCCAACGGGTCGTGCGGCGGTTCCTGGTCGCTCGTTTCACTTGGCTTCGGCAGTTCGGCCATAGCATTCTCCTGGGAAACCGACAGGTCTCTACTCCAGGTTCATGCTTGCCGGCGTTTTCGCGCACGAAATCTGAAAAAAACCTTAGCCGAGTAGGGCCAGCAGATTGGCACACTCCTGTTCGACCGCTTCGTTCGAGCCGGGATGATGAAACGCCAGCACTTGGAGCAGGGCAGCCTTGAACTCCTGACGCGCTTTGGCGTATTCCCGGTGCAGCACGGCCGGCTCCACGTGCCACCGGCGCGCAATGGCGCGGATCGGCAGTCCCTCCTGGAAGCGCAGCCGCAACAGCTCGACGCGGCGAGGGGCCTCGCCGCCTACCTGCTTGGCCTGCTCGGCCTGGAGTTGGCCCGCTTCGCGGAGCAGGGCTGCCGCCCAGGCCCGGTCGAAGATCTGGGACAGGCTGGGCTCGTCAGCCGCCAGGCTCTCCGGGTCGAAGCCTTCCGGCGGCTCCGTACGCCGGTGACGTGCCAGCCTTGCCTCGATCCGCAGAGCGACGTTCCGCGTCACGCCATAGAGGAAGGAACGAAAGCCACCGGGACAGTGGGGATCGGCATGCTCCAGGATACCTCCTGCGCGGAAACACTCCAGGAACACTTCTTGCACGGCGTCGTCCAGCTCCTGTTGATAGGTCGAGCGCTGCCAGCGGGCGGCGAGGTAGGCCCGGATGACGGGAGTGTAGCGGCGGGCGAAGGCCTCCCGGTCGGCCGTATTGCCCGCAGCCGCTCCGTGGATGATCGTCCAACAAGTCGAATCCGATCGTGCCATGCGGGGCACCCGGACAAAGGAGAAAGGCCACGGTTTGGAGGAGTTCTGTTGCCGTCCAGCAGCAACTTCCCTTCAGCCGTCTTACGCAACCACGGGCGAAACGGCATCGGTTGGCGCTCGAGCCGGAAGCGGAAAGGACTGTCGGAGCGAAAGCGACGTGTTGCCTGTCCGGGAAGGATAGCCGGCCCTGTTATGGCCTCGCTCGAGGCCGGTAGTCACGGGGGTCGAGGCACTGGTCATAGGTTGCCCGGTCGATCCGCAACCAATCGGTCTTGTTGATCCCGCGCAGGTTTTGCGTTGTCGGACTGAACGGAAACGCCGACGCCAACTTGATCCAGCGCCCTTGTTCCCGAGCGATCAGCCGGACCTCGTCGGCCACTTCCGACAGGTCTTGATCTTGGCTGAAGATCAGCGCGACATCGTAGTGGTTGCGTGCGGCCAGGCGGATGACATCGATGGCAATGCGGACATCGATCCCTTTCTCCTCGCCGACAAGGAAAGTGTGCTGTCTCCCGCCCGGCAACTGCACCGTCTTATTGCGGTAGCGCAGCGATCGGGAGAAGACGTAAACCCCGGCCCGCGACATCGCCAGAAGCTTCGCTGACCAGAAGTGGTTCCAGAAGGCGTTGTCCGTTGCAGTGGGCACCCCGGTGTAGAAGCGCACCTGCACCAGCGTCCAACCGTGTGCTTGACAGACGGCAGCGGCCAAGGCCGCGGCGTCGTAATTGGGGTAGGTATAACCGAAGGCCTCCCGAGCGGCATGGAAGAGGTTTTGCCCATCGATGAAGGCGATGGCCCTTGGGTGGGCCGGAGCAGCAGCCATCCTGGTTCCGCCTCATCAAAAGATAACCCCGTCCGGGCCTTGCGGCATGTCGGACGGGGAGCAAGTGTACTGCTAGTATCGGCTATATCCCGCCCTCCGTCAAGAGCGGAAGATCATTCAGCACTAGCCAACGGGTTTATCTTCGACAACGAGGATGGCGCAATCCGCCCGATTCATGCCAAATCTCTCGCCAACCGCAATTCGGCCCAGCAGCGCGTCCCTTCAGACGACTTCGATTCCAGTCCCCCCATTCCGGCCTCACCTCTTCCCTTCCCGCGCCAGGGGATCGAGCAAGCCAAGCAGCTGGTCCGGGTCCACCGGCTTGACGAGGTGGTCGTCGAAACCCGCCTCCCGGGCACACTGGCGGTCTTGCTCTTGCCCGTAGCCCGTGACCGCGATCAGACGAACGTGAGCTGTCGTAGGGTTTTGCCGCAACGCTCGGGCGACGGCGAAGCCATCCATGCCCGGCAGACCGATGTCGCAAAGCACCACCTCGGGCCGCCCCTGCGCTGCCGCGGCCACTCCGGCAGGGCCTGTGTTGGCGACCGATACCTGATATCCGTGCAGGGTGAGCAGCAGCCGCATGCTCTCGGCCGAGTCTTGGTTGTCCTCGATCACGAGGATGCGCAGGTTTTTGCTGCCTGCCGGGAAAGGATCCGGAGCTTCGGTCAGCGCCGCGGGTTCCTCCAGCCGGGGCAACCGAATGGTGAACTCGGCCCCGCGTCCTGCTCCCGGACTGGCCGCCTGGACCGTGCCACCGTGCATCTCAACCAGGCCCTTGACCAGCGCCAGACCCAGGCCCAGGCCGCCCCGACTGCGGTCCAGGCTGCGGTCCGCCTGAGAAAAGATGTCGAACAAGCGCGGCAGCATGCTCGCTTCAATACCAATGCCGGTGTCGCGGACGGCAAGCACGGCCTGCCTGGCCGGGTCATCCACCCAGAGCCGAGCCTCGACCCGGCCACCGCGGTTGCTGAACTTGACGGCGTTGGTAAGCAGGTTATCCAGGACCTGAGTGAGCCGAGTGGGGTCGCCTTCAACCCACACCGGCACTTCGGGCAGATCCAGGACGAGGCTCAGGCCCACCCCTTCCACCGTCCCACGGCGGTCCTCGAGAGCGAGGCGGACCAACCGTGCGAAATCGAGCCGTTAGTGGTTGAGGGAGATCTTCCCGCGGGTAATGCGAGACATGTCCAGCAGGTCGTCCAGCATGCGGGCCAGGTGCTGGACCTGGCGCTCCATCAGCCCGCGCACTTGTTCCACGGTGGCCTCTTCGTGGACCCGCAGCCGCAGGATGTGGAGGGAGTTCCGGATCGGGGCCAACGGACCGCGCAGCTCGTGGGCGAGCATGGCCAGGAATTCGTCCTTGCGGCGGTCGGCCTCCGCCAGTTGCTCGGCCCGCTCGCGCAGCTTCCGTTCCAGTTCCCTCCGGTCGGTTACGTCGTGGAACACAAGAACCGCTCCGTGCATTGTCCCGTCGCTGTCCCGAATGGGAGCGGCGCAGTCATCGATCGGGAACTCAGTCCCTCCCTTGGCGATGAGGACCGTGTGGTTGGCAAGTCCCTGAATGATCCCTTCGCGGAGCACGCGCTTGACAGGGTTGACAGCATCCTGGCGGGTTTCTTCGTTGACGATGTGGAAAACGTGCTCCAGGGTAGTGTCGCGGACCTCGGTTTGTGTCCAGCCAGTCATCTCCTCGGCCTTGGGATTCATGAACCGAACACGACCTTCGGTATCCGTGGCAATGACCGCGTCGCCGATGCTCGACAGCGTTACCCGGAGCCACTCCTGCTGCTCGCTCAACTCGGCCGTCCGCTCCCGGACGCGCTGCTCCAGCTCATCGTGCGCCCGGCGCAGGGCGTCCTCAGCTCGCTTCCGCTCGGTCAAGTCGCGGGTCACCTTGGCGAAGCCGCGGAGCGTGCCGGTCTCGTCCCGCACGGCGGTGATGATCACGTTAGCCCAGAACCGCGAGCCGTCTTTGCGAACTCGCCAGCCTTCGTCCTCCAACCGGCCCTCTGCCGCGGCGGCCTTCAGCTCCCGATCTGGCTTGCCCTGGAGGACATCCTCGGCGGAATAAAAACGCGCGATGTGCTGGCCGACGATCTCCTCGGCCCGGTATCCCTTGATGCGCTCGGCCCCGACGTTCCAGCTGAGGACATGTCCCTGCGGGTCGAGCCGGAAGATGGCGTAGTCCTGCACGTTCTCGACCAACAGACGGAAACGTTCCTCGCTCTGCCGCAGGTGCTCCGTCTGGCGCTGAAGCTGCTCACTCTTGCGGAACAGTTCGGCGAACGCTGCCACCTTGGCCCGCAAGATCTCCGGCATCAGCGGCTTCACCAGGTAGTCGAACGCTCCCAGTGCGTACGCCTGCTCGATGGGGAACCGGTCGCTCTCGCTGGCGGTCAGGAAGAGGATCGGCGTGTACCGCGAGCGCTCCTGGGCCCGGATCCGTTTGGCCGTGGCGTAGCCATCCAGGCCCGGCATCTGGACGTCCAACAGGATCACGGCAAAGTCGTCTTCCCTAAGCCGGCGAAGGGTTTCTTCGCCAGACTGGGCCCGTACCAGGTTCTCCTGGAGGTCCTCCAGGACCGCTTCCAGGGCGAGCAAGTTGGCCGGCTCGTCATCCACGAGCAGGATGTTCACGCGGGAGTCCGAAGAACCCGTCGCGGGTGAGGGGAACGGAGACTTTGCCATCAGTCCTGGTCCTTTCTCCGCGGTGCTCGACAGTCCCGAAGATGCGCAGCTCCTTAGCCGTTGTGGCCACACAGGCAGCCACCCGGATGCGTCGTTGCATCGTTCGGGAAACCTTGGAAAGGATTTGGGAAGACTGGGTTCAAAGTATGGCGCCGCACAGGTGCCGTCAACCGCCTGTTTGGACACGCTGTGCTCTGTCGAAACCCTGGCGAGCCGGGAGCGTCAGCG
>JBGQLF010000572.1:0-6811 GCA_041499985.1 Gemmataceae bacterium | reverse complement strand
TGGGCAACAGCGTCCTGCAATGTGGTGCCCCCATCGGAGCCATCATCACTCCCCTCGTAGTCCGGGCCTTGGTCGACGGCGAGGGCACGTGGCGCACGCCGTTTTTCTTGCTGGGTGCCGCGGGGAGCATCTGGGTTTTCCTCTGGTTGCCCGCGGTTCGCTCCGAAGACCTGGCACTACGCTCAACCGAAGGCGCTGCCGGCTTGCCATCAGACCCGGCTGCTGAATCGGAGCGCTCACTGGTCCAGATTTATCAGGATCGGCGCTTTTGGGTACTGGTGACGCTGGTGGTGGTGATCAATCTGACCTGGCATTTCTTCCGTGTGTGGTTGCCGTTGTGGTTGCGGGAGGGCCAGGGTTACAGCCAAGAACAGCTGGATTACTTCACGGCGGCCTATTACGCGGCCACCTTCCTCGGATCCTTAACTGCCGGGTGGGCCTCGCTGTTATTGGTCCGACGCGGAGCGTCGGTACATGCGAGCCGGGTCGTAGTCTTTTTCGGCTGCGCGCTGCTGGTTTTGCTCAGTCTCGTCGCTTCCCGGCTCGCCGCGGGCCCGTATCTCCTCGGTCTTCTGCTCGTGATTGGCTTCGGAGCGTTGGGGCTCTACCCACCTTACTACTCGTTGACTCAGGAGCTGACGGTCCGCCATCAGGGCAAGCTGACCGGCACTCTGGGCTGCATCACCTGGTTGGCCGCAGCACTGATGCACCCCTGCGTCGGGCGATGGGTCGACCAGACGCAAGACTATGCCTCCGTGGTAGCGGTGGCCGGATTGTTGCCGCTAGTGGGCTTGGGCGCTCTGCTGCTCTTCTGGGGGAAGACTCGGCAACCCTCCGGCGTCCCCGTGGAGCGTCTGCCGGCTCAGCCCAACGAGCGCGACCATCGGGCCGCGCCGCCCCTTATCGACAAGCTGCCGGGCTAGTCGCGTCTTGCCTAGCGGTCCCGTCTTGCAATTCGCCCGCAAGACCGCCTTGACATGGTTCCACTCTCCGCTATAGTCACGCCCCTTAAACGAGACACGAACGGTGGGTGTAAGACCCCCGGCAAGGCGAGGCAGACCGGCTGCCACACGGAAGCGCACAGAACCACTCTCCCCCAACCGCTGTTACGCGGCCTGCGGAGCATCGGCCCGGTAACCGGGGTCGTCCCCGGCCGCGTGCGCGGTGCGGTCGGGACACGGAGGAGGCCCCTCGTTCGCCGTTCTCTTGGAACTCCGGCTTGCCGCGTCTTCCCACGCGGTCCGTCCCCTCACCGGCGGTTAGCCACATCGCCCCTACAGTCAGGCAGAGAGAATACGCGATGAGCTATTCCATCATTCAGCGGTGCCGCATCTGTCAGGCCCCTCATCTGCACTCGATCCTGCACCTGGGGGAACAGGGCCTCACCGGTGTCTTCCCGAAATCCAGGACCGAGGTCATCGAGACGGGGCCGGTTGAGCTGGTCAAGTGCGACGAGCAGCAGGGGGGCTGCGGTCTGGTCCAACTGCATCAGTCCTATGACGCCCACGACATGTATGGGCAGAACTACGGGTACCGCTCCGGCCTGAATCGATCCATGGTTGAGCACCTGCGCCGCCGGGTCCAGGCTGCCCTGGCTATGGCCCGGCCCCAGCCGGGTGACTTCGTCCTCGACATCGGCAGCAACGACTCCACCACACTGCAAGCGTACCCCCCTCACAGTTATAGACTCGTCGGCATGGACCCGACCGGGGTCAAATTCGCCCGTTTTTATCCGCCTCACATCGCGCTGATCCCAGAGTTCTTCAACGCCGACACGCTGCGGAAGAAGTTCCCCGGCTGCCAGGCCAAAATCATCACGTCGTTCGCCATGTTCTACGACCTCGAAGCACCTGGGGCCTTCATGGCCGACATCCACCGCATCCTGGCCGACGACGGCATCTGGGTATTCGAGCAGAGCTACTTGCCGGCGCTCCTCCAGCAGAACGCCTATGACACTATCTGCCACGAGCACCTCAACTACTACGCCCTGCGGCAAATCAAGTGGATGACCGACCGGGCCGGGTTCCAGATCCTTGACGTGGAGCCTAATGACGTCAATGGCGGCAGTTTTTGTGTGACGGTTGCCAAGGAGGGCGCCCCCTATCCGGCCAACGGCCGTCGCGTCGAGAGTCTGCTGGCGCGCGAGGAGGCACTGGGGCTGCACACGTTGACACCCTTCACCGAATTCCGCGAACGCGTCTTCGCCCATCGTGATGACCTACGCAACTTCATGACGGATGTGGCCCGGAAGAATAAGACGATTTATGGGTATGGTGCCTCCACAAAGGGAAATGTGCTGCTCCAGTTCTGCAACCTCACGGCGCGGGACCTGCCGGCTATCGCCGAGATCAACGAGGACAAGTTCGGAGCCTACACGCCGCGAACGCTGATCCCAATCCGCAGCGAGGCGGAGGTGCGGGCCTTCAAGCCGGATTACCTGCTCGTCTTGCCGTGGCACTTCCGCGCGGGCATCGTGCGACGGGAGGCGGAATACCTGGCGGCCGGCGGGAGACTCGTCTTCCCGCTGCCAGGCATCGACGTCGTCGACCGCGGCGTCGACCAGCGGGCGGCCTAAGGGAAGAGCGGATTCGGACGCGGGGACCAATCCCCGAGAGACACAGGTGACTGGAAGGGCAGAATCCGTCCATGATCAGCTACGCGCAAAACCGCGAAGATGTGCTGCTCCAACGGGTATTCCGGGAGCGCGAGCACGGCTTCTATGTCGACGTGGGAGCCTTTGACCCAAGCCTGGGCTCACTGACCAAGCACTTTTACGATAAGGGCTGGCGCGGCATCAACATCGAACCCGGGCAGGTCTTCGAGCGCCTCCGGGCAGAGCGCCCCGGGGATATCAACCTCAACGTCGCCATCTCGGACCAGTGCGGCCTGGTGACGTTCTACGAGCATCCTCCGGATCCGGGCACCTCGACGCTGGTGGCGGTTCTGGACCCAGCCCTGGCGCACTGCCGCGCGGGGCGCGTAGCCCGCTGTGTCGAGGCCACCACACTCCGGCAGGTGTTGGAACGGTTCCAGCCGGGGGAGATCGATTTCCTCAAGATCGACGTAGAGGGGCATGAGCGGCAAGTGCTGCTTGGCAACGACTGGGGCCGTTTCCGCCCGCGCGTGCTCGTGATCGAGGCGACCCTCCCTTACTCGAACACTCCCTGCCACGAGCGCTGGGAGGAGGTCATCCTTCAGGCGGGATACTTCTACGCCCATTTTGATGGGCTGAACCGCTACTATGTGCGCGAGGAAGACGCCGCTCTGCTCGGGGAGTTCGCGGCCCCTGTGAACGTTCTGGATCAGTATGTGCCGGTAGAGATGGTACGCTACCAGACCCTTGCAGAGCAGCTCCAAGACCAGCTCCGGGAGATCCGGGTTCGCCTCGAAGGGATGGAAGGCGAGCGGGCCAGGATCCAGGCGGAAGCCGACCGCCTTTTCCGAGACATTCAACGAATCGATTACAGTGCTCGCCAGAGCGAGGCGGACCGAAGCCGGCTCCAGGGAGAAGTGGACCGGCTGCACCAGACTCTGCAACATCTCGGCGGGGTCGCCCAGCAGCGCCAGGTGGAATGTCACCGCCTCAGTGAGGCGGTGCGGCAACAGGCGACGGCACGCCAGGTCCTTCAGGAGGAGCTGGACCGGCTGCGTGCGGAGCAAGCCGCGCTGCGCCACGGCACCGGGCCGACCTCCCTCCGGATGGGGCTGTGCGTCGCCCGCGCCCTGTATCGGCTCAAACACCCGTTCGCGGCACGAAAGCCGAGGATTGCGGTAAGGAAACCCGACTCTGCCGTCGTCAGCGGGGTGCCGACCGCACCGGGCACTCTCGGGATCCAGCTCATGCCATTCAGGAAACCTATGAAAAGCGTCGCCACAGCCTGTCTCCGACCGTTCCACCGCCTGGCCAAAGCGCTGGGTCGGCCGCTGGCCTGGCGGCTTCGCATGTTTCTCATCCAGCCCGTCCTCGCGGAACAGCGTGCGATCGCGCCGCCCCTCGCGGTGCAGCTCCGCAAGCACCGCGACGAGTTGGCCCAGGGCCTGACGGACATCCGAACGCTCGTCCAACAACTGGTGCAGCTCGTCGGCCAGGTGCGGGAGCAACACAGCCACGTCCTCAGCCAGCTCGAGGGGCAGCAGGGCGTTATCCGTGAGACGGATCGGATGTTGCTGGCGTTGTTGAAGACCGCTCAATTTGGTCCGCTTACGGAGCCGACCGAGGCCCTCCCGCGGCTCTACAGGCAGTGCGAGAATCTGTAGCGGCCGATGTCACGGGAGAATACCGAAATTCCTGTCTCCATTACCTGAGAAGTGGCCCATGCGCATCTACGCTGACTTGCGTTGCCTTCAGGATCCCGAATACGCCTTCCGGGGGATCGGGCGCCACTGTGTGGCCCTGCTGCGCTCTGTCCGGCAGACCATGCCGGAGCCGCTTGAGGTGGTCGGTATCCTTGATGATCAGATGCCCGCCCTACCAGAGGAGTATCGCGGTTTGGTGGACGTCCGGCAGTCTTGCCTGACGCCGCAGCCGCGCCGTCAGCCTGACGTCTTCTTCCAACCCTCGCCGATGACGCACGACCCGTCGCCGCTGGCCCCGCTACTGGGCCAACCGCGGCTGCGCAGTTGCGCCTTCGTCTACGATTTCATACCGCTCGATCGCCAGGAGTGTTACCTGCCCACGCTGGAGCGCCGCCGCGGCTATTTCAACAACCTGTTCTGGCTGAAATACTACCAGACCTTTTGTGTACTCTCGCGTCACACAGCCCGGCGCTTGCAAGAGATCCTGGGTGTGCCTGGGCCTGCCATGGAGGTTGTGGGCGGGGCTATCCGCGATGTCTTCTTTCGCTTTGATCCGCGCGCGGCCGCGGGCCAGCTGTTGCCTTGCCGCTATGCTCCCAACCGCTATTTTGTCGCCCCTGGCGGCCACGACCGCCGCAAGAACGTGGAGGCGGCCATTGTGGCCCATGCCCGGCTGATCGGACGGACCCGCTGCGCGCACGGCCTGGTTATTGTGGGTCACTACCTGGAAGACTATCAAGCCCAACTAGGTAATCTGTTCCGCGAACATGGCGGACCACCCGGGCAGCTGGAGTTCGTGAGTGAGATCTCGGACGAACAGTTGGCCTGCCTGTATCACCACGCCTTGGCCACTGTTTGTGCCTCCCGAGCCGAAGGGTTTTCGCTGCCGGTGGTAGAAGCGATCGCGTCGGGCTGCCCCGTGCTAGCCGCCTCTTGTGAAGCGCAGCGGGAACTAGTGGAGCAGGAGGATGCTCTCTTCGACCCAGACGACACGGAACGACTAGCGGCCGTGATGGAACGGCTATTGCACGAGCCCTGCCTCCGCGCCGGTCTGCTGGAGCAACAGCGACCGGTCGCGCCACGATTCGCCGAACAGGAAGTGGCCGGCCGATTCTGGCGGCGCGTGTTACGCGACGTCCGCCCCACACCGGTCGAGCGTGGGGTGACCTCCCCTTCGAGCAAACCGCGCCTGGCCTTCCTGTCGCCGTATCCGCCCGATCGCTCGGGTGTTGCCGACTACACGGCCCACTCGTTGCAGAGCCTCAGCAAATACGCCACCATCGACGTCTATACCGATGCCCAGGGGGTCCAGGAATCGCCGTGGATCCGGCGCTTCGCGCCGCTCACCGAGGCGCCCTACGTCGTGAACGAGTACGACCGGGTCGTGGCGGTCGTGGGCAACTCGGACTTCCATAAGCGGATCATCGACTATCACTGCCGCTACGGCGGCGCCTGCCTGGCGCACGACAACCGCCTGGCAGAACTGTACTACTTCTGGCGCGGGCCCCAGAAGTTTGTGGCGATGGCCAGTCGCTCCCTGGGTCGACCGGTGAGCGTGGAGGAAGCGCAGTCCTGGCTGTACAACGCCAGCGAACTGCCCTGGACCTTCTTCGACGAGATTCTCGCCAAGGCCGACCCCCTGATCTTCCACTCGCGCGGTATCCAGGCTCATGTCGCCGAGGCCTATGGAAAGAAGACCCGGCATCTGCCGTTTTGCTGCTACCGCCACTTCACGGACGAGGAATTGAGCGAGGGGTCGCGTCAGGACGCCCGCCGGCGACTCCGCTTGCCTCCGGATCGCGTGGCGGTCGTCACCCTGGGATTTATTTCCCCCCATAAGGCTCCTCTGGAATGTCTCTGGGCGCTGGAGCACCTGCGCGCCTGGGGCGTGCCGGCCGATCTGTACTTCGTCGGCAGCGATCAGCATTTTAAGGGCCCGCTGGTGGAGTGGACCGAGCGGCTCCAGCTGGGGGAATACGTGCATGTGCTCGGTGATTGGGTGTCGGATCAGGTGTACCGGGATTTCGTGCTAGCCGCGGATTTCGGCATTCAGCTCCGCACACATGGCTTCGGCGGCCTGTCCGGAGCCGTGCTCGACTGCATTAGCGCCGGGCTGCCGACGGTGATCAACCGCGACATGGCCGAGGCAACGGAAGGGCCCTCCTACGTGCTGCGAGTACCCGACCATCTGAGCCCGACTCTCATCGCCGAGCAGTTGGTCAACGCTTACGAAGCCGGCCTGCACCGAACGCGTGTTGGAGCGGCGCGCGAGGCTTACGTCCGCGAACACAGCTTCGACAACTACGCCGTCCAGATGATGCAGGTGCTCGGACTCTCCTAAGAATGACTCCGCCAACAGGATGGTGGCCCAGACCTATTACTCCGGCAAGGAAGTTGGTCACGCATGCCTGTCTCGTAGCCGCAAGCGTCCCGCTTGCCGGCTCGGGGCAGTACAGGCCAGCAAGCGAGACGCTTGCGGCTACGGGCCAGGCGCCGCCCATCGATCGGACCGTCC
>JBGQLF010000571.1:0-6829 GCA_041499985.1 Gemmataceae bacterium | reverse complement strand
TGGAGGTACGGTAAGAATAAGGGGTTCTTAGCCCTGGTTGCTGGCCCTCCCTGCAATTGTTCACATGGTTCCCAGGAGGAATGAAACGTGGTGCAGCGTCGTTGGTTGGGTGCTTTGCTGGTTTTTGTTGGCGTGTGCATGCCTGCCTTGGGGCAGGATACGGTAGATCTCAAGTGGAACTTCGAGAAGGATAAGACCTTTTTCCAGGAGATGAACACCGAGACGAAGCAAACCATGAAGGTCATGGGGATGGACATCACCCAGAACCAGAAACAGACCTTTATCTTTAGCTGGACGCCCAAGGAGAAGGATAAAGACGGCAACTGGACGGTGGTGCAGAAGATCGTCGGCGTCAAGATGGAGATCGAGATCGGCGGCAACAAGATCAGTTACGACTCGACCAAGGACGTCGGCACCAACAATCCCTTGGCGGAGTTCTTCAAGGCCCTGGTCGGCTCCGAATTCAAGCTGACCATCACCCCCGACATGAAAGTCACCAAAATCGAGGGGCGCGAGGAGTTTGTCAAGAAGCTGGTAGCGGCCAATCAGCAGATGGAGCCGTTACTAAAGCAGATTCTCGGCGAGGAAGCTCTCAAGCAGATGGCCGATCCGGCCTTCGCCGCCGTGCCCACGAAGCCAGTCAAGAAGGGTGAGAAGTGGACCAAGGAAAGTAAGCTGAACATGGGTCCGATCGGCAGTTACAACACGACGTACAACTACACGTACGAAGGCCCCCAGGACAAGCTCGAGAAGATCAAAGTGG
Organism: Gemmataceae bacterium; assembly: GCA_041499985.1. Taxonomy (GTDB): domain Bacteria; phylum Planctomycetota; class Planctomycetia; order Gemmatales; family Gemmataceae; genus JBGQLF01. The sequence goes on along the minus strand of JBGQLF010000571.1, from coordinate 6,066 downwards.
AGACCACGCTGACCTATCAGCCGCCTCCTCCCAACGCCAGCGGCGGGCTGCCGTTCCAGATTAAGGCCGCGGATCTCAAGAGCAAGGACGCCACCGGCACCATCCTGTTTGACAAAGCCAAGGGCCGGCTGGACAGCTCGGAAATGAACCTGAAGCTCGAAGGCAAGCTGACGATCGACATCGGCGGCATGCCCACGGAAGTCGAGCTGTCGCAGACGCAGAAGACGACCGTGAAGACGTCGGACAACGACCCGTCAGCGAAGAAGTAACAATGGTCGAGTTGTGAATCCTTTCGCAGCGAGCCGCCGGTGGACTGGACGTCCACCGGCGGCTCGCTGCGTAACGTGCGTTTGCCCTTATTCAAGCGCTCCAGATCCCCGTCGATGCGCTGTCGAGAGCAGCGTCGGCATTCCAGGAGCGCTCCAACCACTCACTCTGCCGCCGTCGGCTTTGGCTGGCGAACACCCCATCCACTAACGCCGAGTCCAGGTCCAGCGCGCGCAGGCGATCGGCCCGGCGATCTCCAGACAGCGCATCGGTCCCCAATGTGGTAGTGCTGTCCTTAAGAGTCACTGTATCCCTGGGTGTCTCCGCTCCAGGGGGAATAGCATTCACCGTGGCCGCCCCGTTGACCGTCCGCGTGCGGCTCGCCGACGTGCTGGTGGCGACGTTGGTGTCGCCGCTGCCCAGCCCCGACGGATTGTCCGAGGAGGTTCCCGGCGGGAGGCCGGGGTCGCCGCTGACGGAGTTGCCAAAATTGATCTCTTGGACGATCTGGAGGGCGCCCACAAACACCTTCTGAGGAACCGCGACCGCAGACGCCGAGAGGTCCACGTGCGCGGTATAGATGTCGAAGGGAGAGGTTCCCGGTGTGCCGCCGGGATTATCGCCGGTGCCGTTGGAGTTGTCGGCCCAAACCGCTTGGATGCGACCGTTGGAGAAATCCAACGTCATGTACCCACCATATCCGAAGTCTGTCTCCCCAGACGTGGCCGCGTCCGAGATCCCAGCGCTGACCGGCACGTTCGGCTGGAAGGTAACGCCCCCGTCGGTACTCGCGGAGACAAAGACTCGCGACGCGGCGTTGGTGGAACTATTGCGGGCATCGAACCAGGAAATGGCCACGTTGCCGGTGGTCTGATCCACAGCTATGGCAGGGAGGAATTGGCTGTTGGTGCCGGTATCGTCGTTGACCCGTAGCGGAGCGCTCCAGGTGGTGCCGTTGTCGTCCGAGTAGCGCAGGAAGATATTGGTATCATCGCTGGAAACCGACGCTGCATCGGCATAAGTGAGATACACCCGGCCATTATGGGAACCGCCCGAGCGATCCCAGGCCAGGTTGCCCTCGGCATCGATCCCGAAGGTCGTCATTTGGGCTGGGATTCTGCGGAGGACGCCAACGGTCGAGTTGGTGATGTTTATGCGCGCGCCCAACCCGCCTGCTCCCAAACCATCCGCATCGAGACTGGCATGAATGGTAGAGGTGCCGTCGGTGAAGGAGCGCTGGTAGCAGACCAGCACCTGCCCGTTCGGACCAATGGCAATGCTGCCAAAGTCCCCACTAATGGAGGAGTTCGGCGCCGCTTCCGGCGTGCTGAACGACCCCACGCTTCCCAGTCCGGTAACCCGGGCGCCCGCGGCATAGATCGTATTGGTGTCGCGATACGTCACCCAGACGCTGCCCGCACTCGCGGAATCGCCCGGGCCGGTCGCCACCGACGATTGATCGATGTCTATTCCGGAAGCAAGGGTCGTGGTCGAGGAGAGGAACGATTGCCCTCCGTTGCTACTGCTGGCCACAATGATGCCGAAGGTCACATTGTTGTTGTTATCTATATTAACACTCGTATACGTCAGGAATAAATTGCCGAATTGGTCGAAGGCAGCCTGGGGATCGCCGTACGCCTGCGGCAGTCCGTCGGAGCCATCGGCCATGCCCCGGCTCGTCCAGGTCGTTCCCCCGTCGGTGCTGTACGCGGCAAACAGACCCGGGAAATTGCTGTCATCGTTGGAAGCTACGAAAATCTGGGAAGGGGTCGCGGGATTGACGGCGATCGTCGCCTCCTGTTGGTTGCCAGGACTCTGGCTCACGTTCACATTGGGACTGACAACCAGGTTGCTCTGCGGAAACGTTTGCACCGAGCCCGCCGGAACGACCTCGGCAACGGTGTAGCTGCCGGGCTGCAAATTGGTGAACGTGTAGTTGCCATTGGCATCGGTAACCTGGGAGGGTTCGTTCGCATCGAAGTGGCCATTGTTGTTCAGGTCGAGATAGACGGTAATGCCCGCCAAGCCGGGTTCACCTGGATCGCGCTTGCCATTGTGGTTCATGTCGTTGAAGACCGTACCCCGGATCCCGGGAACCAGCGGGTTCGCTGGGCTGACCATCGTCAAGTCCAGGCGGTAGTCCCCAGTGTCTCCATCGACGCCGCTGCCGCCGGCGGTCGGGTCGTAATTGTAATTCGGATAACCCGAGACGCCGACGTAATACGTGCCGGCCACGGTAAACGTGAAGGTAAACTGCGAGTAATGATCATCGACGACGTTGAGGTTGAAGTCGTCATTGAACGCCAACTCATGGGCGTTGGCATCGAAGAGCCGCAACACCGTGTCCACGGCTGTGCCCGTCGGCGGTAAGGAAGTCTTCGCCGTCAGTCGTGAGCCGGCTGTTGCCTGGAAGCTGTACATGTCCACATCATTCGTAGCTTCGTCACCGAGGTGCGTGGTGTAATTGAAGGTGCCGCTGGCCGGCCCCAACCCGGCACCCAGGGCCGTGCTCAGGGTATTACCCGGGCCGTCGAGGACAATGCGCTCTTCCAGAGGCATCAACCAAGGCCGAAAGCTTGTTCGCGCTGGCCGGTTAGCCGCCACAGGATCAGGCCGCGGAATCAGCAACTTCTGCTTGGCCAAACGGCGCCACCAGGTGCGTCTCATCATCTGTCTCCTTGGATAAAGAGTGGCGACCCGCAGGGGAAGGCGGAACCCGTTCCTTGGCGTTCAACGTGCGCGCAAAAACCTGGAGAATCCGTGGGCGCAACCCGCACCCTGAGGCCGGGGGAGCATCGCTGTCTGGGCCGTGTCGTACCATCCATCAGCGACGAACCCGTAACGCCGCCCATCTTAACCGCCGGGCTCAAGAAAAGAAAAAGAATACTCGGAATCACGGAGACCTTGGAGACCTTGAGCTTCGACAAACTCCTGCCTCGCCTCAGGCAAGGAAATCGTGATCGTCGCCATCGAATCTCCTACTACTGGCACAGCCTACAACGTCGCGATATGGTTCATTGAGCGCTCTCCTTCTGGAAGAACCGACCGTCAAGACGCCAGCAACGTAGGGCGCATCGAGGAGTCGTTCACCATTTGCCCTCTTGCCCCTCGCGTGTACCGATCTCCGAAGCGAACACGTTGATGGCACGGATGGTCATCTCCGGAACTTCTTCGGGAGACGGATCGATGGCCGGGACATCCAGGGAAACCCCGTCCGAGCCCTTGTAGAGCAGCATCTCCTCGGCCTCATCATAATAGAGGTCGGGTTGGTGTGTCAGGGCTTCGCGTACCGTCATGCCCACAGCGATCCGGCTGAACAGCAATCCCTGGTATCCCGTAGACGCCGATAACCGGAAAACCTTGCCATTCCGAACGTCAACAGCGACTTCAACCGCCCCGTTGGCCAACTGATATCGGGCCTCGAATAGCCCGGCCAACTCAAAACGGATCTCGTTGGCCAGAGCCAGACGCAGGAAGAGATCCTGAAGCTCTCCGAGGGGCGTTCGCAGCCATAATCCACCGAGCCCCCGATCTGGCACAATGGGAGCATCAAGTTGCACGCACAAGTGTTCCAACTGCTTCATCGAGTGCCGTCCTCGAGCGCTTACCATCCTGGCGAGCGGGGGACGTCAGCTCCCTGATGGCGCCGAGACATCAGAGGACTGACGTCCCCCGCTCGCCAGCTGGTGAGCCGATCGGTCAATCCGCCACACTCTCCGCGAGAATTCTCTTATACTCCTCCCGCGCCTTGTCATACTCCGCCTTGGCCGTCGTCCGTTCGCTCTCGCGAATCCGCGGCGCCTTCTGCTCCCAGCACCTGTCCAGCGCCTTCAAGCACCACTCCGCCGATCGCTTGCTCGCCCGGATCGGCTTGCCCTCTACCACCACGAACACCGGATTGGTATGGCTCGACGGAAGGATCCGCAGGCAGACCCAGCTACTTTGCGGAATCGGTACCTCGTCGAACGTCACCTCTTGCTCCGTGCCATCGGCGATGATTTCTTTCTTCGCGACCGCCTGACCGTTGACCACCACCTCCACCGGCACGGTGCGCGTCGCGCCAAGGCGCGACCGTTCCAGGTCCCAGTACGGTTTCTGGTGCAGCGGCGTCTTGCGGATGCGCTCGGTCTCCTCAGTCGGCTTCGGCTCCAACAGTGCCGCCACCTTGGCCCGCACTTGCACCACACCCGGCTTGGCCAACTGCACCTCGCTGTTCTTCAGGCCGACGCCCAGGCCGTTGACCGTGAAGTCCATCAGGTGGCTCTTGCCGTCGCTGACGTAGCACCGGCCGCGCTTGATCCCCTCGGCCCAATCTTCAAAGGTTAGCTTGCCGTCGAGGTGGACATAGCTACGACCCAGGCCGACACGTTCGCCATAGATACATGGAGAATCGGTCTCACCGCTGATCCGGCAACGGTAGCCACAGTTCAAGGTGTGATACCAGATATTCAGCTCCCACACCGAGGGCGTGTCCACCGTGGAGATGAAATCGCACATGCCGTGAGCGACATCCACCAGGTACTCATTGGCGCCGATGCCACTCATCGGCGGCACAATGTAGTTCGGCAGCTCCTTGACCGGGCCGATCTCCAGCCCCCAGCCGCTATGGGCAAAACCGACGACGCCGCCCTGTGCCTTGGCCCAGCGGAAAATCGGCAGGTCGTAACTCGGCCAATCCTCGATCAGCTTGCTGCCGGGATAGTCCTGTTCGCGCAGCCGCAGCAGACAGATGTGGCCACAGTGACTCGAGGGGAAGCCGGAAACTTCCACGTCGTAGCGCAACAGGTTTGATGGGGTCGATAGCGGGTGGACCGGGTAGCTGACCTGCTTGTTGGTGCTGCCCTCGAAGTAGCGTTTCTGGTGATACCAGCACGGTCCCCAGCTCAGGCAGCAGCCGACATTGAGATCCTCGCCGAGAATGTGCCGGATCATATCCTCGGGAGCAACACCTTCCGTGGGACTTTCATAGTGCGCACAGCCGGCTGCGTGGACGTGGTGATCCCCGGAGTACCAGCCCGTGCTGGCGGGATGAACCCAGCGCTGAAGGATAAACGCCTCGTTGTGTGTCGCGGACGGCGGCACGGTGATCTGGCGCTGGAGCACCCGGTATTCCGGACCGCGTGTATAGCTAACCGTGTACTTGCCTGGCTGGAGTGCCACCGTTTCGCCGTCGTGACGATAAACCTGCGGATGGAAGCCGAAATCGGGAGCCAACCGCCGGCTCTGGGAAGGATAGACCCGGTTCCGGCTATCGCGGAAGGTGAACGAACCGGTCGTCGGTTTGCCATCGTAGTCGCGCACTTGCAGCTGCACGAGCACGGCCGGGGCGCTTTCTACCAGATAAGTCACCGGGTTGCTCGTGGCCACGAGGGTTCGCGGGGCGGATTCACGCCACAGACCGAAGCCCAGCTTGGCTTCTTTGCGTCCGGAATCGCGGCAATAGACTTGCAGAATCCGGTACTCCAGCTCCAGCCCGGAAAGGTCGCGGACCAACGGCTGGCTATTCAACATCATCAGGTCCAGGAAACGGTTGGCCGTTTCTCCCAACGACATCACTTTCGGATCGGGTTTGCCGGTCGAGCGGCGGTACAGCGGCAGAGCATTGGGGCTCTCCGGCCGCAGTTCCAGCTTGTCGAGGCCGGCGTCGTTGGCCACCTTCACCAGGAACACACGCCAGCCCTGCTCGGCTAAGTACAGCGCGTTGCGGCCAGGCCCGCAGGCCAGATCGAGCGCGTCTCCGGGAGCGAGTTCACGGCTGAAGCGCGTAACTAGCGGCGCCGGTTCGGTGAAGACCTGTTG
>JBGQLF010000570.1:0-6832 GCA_041499985.1 Gemmataceae bacterium | reverse complement strand
TGGGAGCCTCCTTGGTGTCAATGCGGGCGATGGCTCTACCTTCATTGCACCACGAAGGCTCCTTCTTTGCGACCCCTCTCCAAAAGGTCAGAAGTCGAACTTAGAAACTGTTTCACAAAGGTGTCTGGAACTCTAAAATCACAGTTCCAGACACCTTTGTGAAACAGTTTCTTTAGGAACGCAGCGTAGTCGAGCATCGAACGGATCTACCCCGTGCCACGCCCCAGGGGCAGGGTTGCTGCGGCGACGATTTGACATGCTCTGTTTGCGACTTAAGCTAGGAATAGCGACTGTAGCGAGATTGCCGGAGCGCCGGGCCGGAACCCTGGTGCGGCCGGATTTCCCGTCCCTCAACAACGGCACACTCGCCACAAGGCTAGGACGCCAGAAGAGCTTCCGGACAAAACGGGACTAAGTAAGTCCCCGGCATAGAGAACATGGGGCAGACATTCCTGTCTGCCTTGGCAGAGCAGACAGAAGTGTCTGCCCCCCTCTGCCCAGCGCGGACCACTCGTTACCGCGCAGGCGCTGCGGGTTAATCGAGACCCGTTTTGTCCGCCAGTTCGGAAAGACTCGGAACTCCCCCCTGACGGAGAAGCCCGTCGCAGTTTGGCGCGCCGGGGTCTCACGGTGCTCACCTGCTTGCCAAGAAAAGAGGCTCCCAATGCGCCTGCCCTCCACCGCACTCGCAACAGCCGGCTTCCCCACCTGGGTCCGCACGCTCCGCTGCTGCCGGCCGTGGTCCACGAAACGTCGTGCGCTGGCCGCCGTCGAAGCCGCCATTGTGATGCCGCTTCTGGTGACGTTCGTGGTCGCCATCATCGACCTCGGCCGCCTGGGCAAGATCAGCAACTCCCTGACCAACGCCGCACGCAATGGTGCCCAGTACGGCTCGGTCAACGCCACGACCGCCGCCGACTCCACGCGTATTCGGGCCGCGGCCGTCACCGAGATGGCGAACCTCCCGAAAGTAACTACCACGAACCCAACCGTGACCCCGACGACCGTCACGTACTCCGGTACGCAGTTCATCCAGGTCACGGTCACCTATGATATGACCGGTACCTCGTTCTTTAACCTCTTTCCGGTCAACAGTATGACGCGCACCGTCCAGATGCGGATGATGCCCTAGTGTGAGGACAAAGGACGTGTTGTGTAACGTAGCCACCAGCGTCCGCGCTTGTGAGCTCCAGCCCACAAGCGCGGACGCTGGTGGCTACGAGCCGACAAGGTGACAGCGGCTCTTCCCCCCAAAGGCCTACTTGGAGATGGCTTTATGATCTATCCGAAACATACTTTATGCCGACGAGCCCGGCGGACGCGGCGGGGTGTCTCGGTACCTGAACTGGCGGTCGTCATGCCCGGTGTCGCGCTGTTGCTGCTGGGGGTCCTCGACTTTGCCCAGATCATTTATGCCTATGACACCGTGTCGGAGGCGGCGCGTGCAGGTGCCCGCTATGCCATGGTTCATGGCTCCCGAGCCGGCCAGAATGGGTTGACCGCCGCCGGGCCGGCCGCGAACGACACCAATGTCGCCAACGCCGTCAAGGCGAACGCGCCGGTCCTGGATCACGCACGCCTGACCATCACGTCGAGCTGGGGCAGTGGCAGCAACGACCCGACCTGCCCGGTCACAGTGACCACGACGTACAGTTACCCGCCCCTCCTCGGGGGCGTCCTCGGCCTGTCCGTCAGCGTCACGGGCTCGACCACGATGCTCATTACGTATTGATCTCCCTTTGAAGTTGGGAATATTCGCCTGTCTTCACGGAATTCGAGAAAGGAACCATTCATGCGTGTGCCAAGGCCCAATCACGCAGGCAGGCGGCGCGGCGCCGTCCTGGTCCTGACCTGCCTCTTCCTCACTGCCGTGTTGTTCCTGACCGCGCTGGCGGTCGACAGCGGCAACATGATGGCGACGCGCCGCAATGCCCAGAACTGCGTTGACGCCGCCGCCCTGGCCGGGTGCATTGAACTCGCCAAGCTCAAGGCCCAGGGGTCGACCCCGACCCTGCAAAACATCAAGGACGCCGTCAACTTGTCGGCGGGTCACAATAACTACACCGATGGCACGAACTGCACGGTCACCGTCAACTGGCCGCCCACCTCCGGCAACTTCCCGAACACCAACTCGGTCGAAGTGCTGCTAACATTCACCTACAACAACCTGGTGGTGAGCGGCGGCAACAGCATCACCGTTCGCAGCGTCGCCAGCGCCGATCCCAGCGTGTGCGGTTTCTTCCCCATGCTGCTCCTGGAACCGACGGCGGCGAAATCGTTCTGGGTCAACTCCGGCAGCCTGTCGCTGACGGGATCCAGCATCTGGGTCGACTCGAGCGCCCCGAACTCGTCAACCACCGGGTACGCGGCCACCGTGGATGGGTCCGGCTCGTCGGCCGCCAACGCAAACGTCCGAGCGGTGGGCGGCAGTTCTGGGTCCTTTACCCCGACCACGACGACCAGCGTCGCCCCCAAGAATGACCCCTACTCGCTCCTCCCGACCCCGTCCACCGCCGGCATGACCACCCACACCCAGGCCATCTACTACCCCGATGGCGGCGGCAACATCACCCTCAACCCCGGCTACTACCCCAACGGGCTGTACTGCATCAGCGGCGGCAACGTGAAGCTGAACGCCGGCCTATACTACGTCGAGCACGGCAACTTCTGGATCAACACGACCGGGACCGTCACGACCGACCCCGCCGGTGCGACGGTCTACCATAATGGCGCCGACGGCACTGCCCTGCTCAAACAGTGGTTCAACCTCGACTGCGGGATTGTCTTCTGCCCGACCAACAACGACTATACCATTACCGCGCCGACCAGCGGGACCTACGCCGGCATCAGCCTGTTCCAGGGGCGCAATAACACCAGCACCGCTTTCTACGACTTTTGGGGCACCGGCGCCCTCAACGTCGGCACCCAGTATTTCCCCAACAGCACGCTGCGCTGCTGGTCGACGACCAATGGCCATATCAACTGCAACGAGCTGGTCTCCAAGAATTTCAAGTTGACTGGTTACCACGAAGTCTACGGCAACACCCAAAATGGCGGTTTTTCGCGCCTCACCTGGAACGCCAGTCGGGCCGTCAATCGTCCCCCAACGAATGTCGCCATGGTCGAGTGACATCACCAAAAAAACTGATTCGAAAAGATTCAAGTTTCGAAAAGGTGTCTGGAACTATGATGGTCGAGTTCCAGACACCTTTTCGAAACCATTTCCAACCCCTTCGCATGGAGAAAAACATGATGCGTTGGATCGTAGTTGCATTCGCGGCCGTGCTGTGGTGCGGCGCCGCGGCCCACGTCCAGTCGGCCGACTCCAGCGCCGAACTCAAGCAGGTCCAGGACCGTTGGCTCGTCGCCCATCGGTATTACACCCCTTCGGGAATCACCGACTCTCTTGGCAAGTTGCTGACGAACCTCGGCGAGCAAGTGGAAATCAAGGACGGTATGCTGTCGTCCCGCGACCCGGGCAAGGAGGATGTCTACCTTCTCGTCGACTTCAATCCGTCCGGAGACCCAAAGACGGTCGACATGCGGGTCCCCGACAACGAGGACGCGGTCCTGCTCGGGATCTACAAACTGGAGGACGATATCCTGTCTCTCGTGGTCGGCACGGGGAATCGGCCCACAAATTTCACGAATTCAGAGACGCAGGTGATGCTCGTCCTGAAGCGTGCCGCGAAGAAGGCGCCGCCCTCGGACGGGTCGGACTCGCCCTGAGGTTTGCCTCCGAACGCGGATCCAAAAGAGGTCCCAGCTCGGAACAGAACAAACGATGTACAGAGAAGGGACGGCCTGTCCTGGACAGGTTGTCCCTTCTCTGCGCGCCATTGGATCGGTTGAAGTCCAAGGGATGTCGGGCAGCACAACATAGCGCCTTACTTCATCTCCGAGAGTTGGGCTTGGTACCAGATTCCTCCTGCACTTCCAGGTACTCACAGATGCTCGACGGTTCAGGGATCGGATCCCCGTCTTCGCGCAGGCCGGCGATATGGGCGGCGATGGCTCCGGCGAGCACGCGCCGGACCGCTGCCAGGGTCCGGGCCGTAGCCGCACAACCTGGCAGATCGGGTGGATAACCCGAATAGCCCGTCGCCGTTTTCTCAATGACCACGAGATAGCGCCGCATTACTTCACCTCCGGAAGCTGAGCCTGTCGCCAGATGTTCTTGAGAGTGGCCGACTCGGCGCGCCGCAGGCCGTGTCAAGCCGTCCGCGCCGCGGGCAAGGCGACTTCGACGTATTCGCAGAGACTCGTCGGTTCGGGGATCGGCAAACCGTCTTCGCGCATGCCTTCCAGATGGATCGCGAGCGCTTCCCGGATGAGCCGCTGAACCTTCTCCACTGTATCCCCAGTCGCAATGCAACCAGGTAAGTCGGGAAGGTAGGCGCTGTAGCCTTGGCCACCCCCTTCGATGATTACCGCATAGCGCCGTTTCATACATCCTCCAATCCGGCTTGCTGCCAAATGCTTTTGAGGGTTTTCGGCTTGACGTTGTCGCTTGGCTTGCCCGCCACGGTTACCCGACCAGATTTGGTCGGATGCTTGAATTGCCGATGTCCGCCCTTGGACGGGATCAGATACCAGCCGTCCTTCTTCAGCCGCTTGAGCACATCGCGAACCTTCACGGGCGAGTCTCCCAGACGTGTGCTTGGCAACGGCCACACCTAAGAGTATATCATCCGGGAATTCGTTGTCAGCGATCTGCGCGGGGGGTAACATCAGGGCGGCGTGGGTGACGCTCCGGTTGTCGGCATTCCCGCAGGGCTTGCGCCGCGAAGTGATCACCTGGCTCCACTGATCCCCTTTTCCGCGGAGCGTCTATGAACCCGAGAGCCCGCTCGGCTGCCTGGCTGCTGCTCGGCGCCACGTACGTTTTCCTCACGCCGGCTTTCTTGGCCGCCCAGCAGCCGGCGGCTGATCTCAGCCAGAGCTTCACCAAAACCGAAGTGCTCCTACCCATGCGCGATGGCGTGCGCCTGAACACGACCATCTACGCACCCAAGGAGATCCGCCAGCCGCTGCCTTTCCTCCTGGTGCGCACGCCCTATGGCATCGAGCAGCGGGCCTCCCGCAACTTCCGCTCCTATTTGAAAGAGCTGGCGGAGGAGGGCTACCTCTTCGTGTTCCAGGATATCCGCGGCCGTTTCAAGTCGGAGGGCCAGTTCGTCATGAGCCGGCCGCCGCGCGACAAGAGCGATCCGAAAGCGATCGATGAAAGCACGGATACGTCCGACACCATCGACTGGCTGCTGAAAAACGTCCCCAATCATAACGGCCGAGTCGGCATGCTCGGCATTTCTTACGGCGGCTGGCTGACGGTCATGGCGATGCTCGATCCGCACCCGGCCCTCAAGGCGGTGTCGCCGCAGGCTTCCCCGGCCGACCAATTCCTGGGCGACGATTTTCATCACAACGGCGCGTTTCGCCTGAGTTATGGCTTCGAATACGTGGCCATGATGGAAACCTCGAAGGTCAACACCAACTTCCGCTTCGACCGCCACGATACCTACGAGTGGTACCTCCAACTCGGGGCGTTGGGCAACGTCAACACGAAACACTTCCACAGCAAGATGCCCACGTGGAATGACTTCGTCGCCCACCCCAACTACGATCCGTTTTGGCAGAAGCAGGCCTTCGCTCCGTACCTCAATCGAGTCACGGTGCCAACCTTGAACGTCGCCGGCTGGTGGGATCAGGAAGACTTCTATGGCCCGCTCAAGATCTACGAGTTGCTCGAACAACACGATCGCCACCATCAGAATTACCTGGTCGTCGGCCCCTGGTCCCACGGCAGCTGGTCGGACGGCGACGGCAGCAGCCTGGGCAAGGTCCGCTTCGACAGCGCCACGGGCAAGTACTTTCGGGAAAAGATCCAGGCCCCGTGGTTCGCCCACTTCCTGAAAGATAAGGGCACGCTCCGGCAGCCTGAAGCGCTCCTGTTCCAGACCGGCGCCAACACCTGGCAGGCATATGACCAGTGGCCGCCGCTCCGCCTCATCACGCCCCGCAACCTGTATTTTCAGGCCGAGGGCCGGCTCACCTTCAACCCACCGCCGGCAGGGCCTGGCCGAAAGTTCGACAGCTATCTTTCCGATCCCGCTCATCCCATTCCGTATCGACCGCGACCGATCGAGCCGACCTATCCCGGCCCGGGCTGGCCGATCTGGATGGTGGCGGATCAGCGCTTCGTGCACCAGCGGCCGGATGTGCTCAGCTGGGAGACGGAACCGTTGTCCGAGGATCTGACCCTGGCCGGCGAAGCGGTGGCGCACCTGTTTGCCTCGACTTCCGGCAGCGATAGCGATTGGATCGTGAAGCTGATCGATGTCTATCCGGAAGATGACAAGGATCCCGAGATGCGCGGCTACCAGCTGATGATCTCGGGCGAAGTATTGCGCGGCCGCTACCGCACCAGCTTCGAGAAGCCGGTGCCGCTCGTGCCCAACCAGATCGACGAATACCGCCTCGGTCTGCACTGGACCAATCACTGTTTCCGCCCGGGACACAAGATCATGGTCCAGGTCCAGAGCACCTGGTTTCCGGTGATCGATCGCAATCCGCAGAAGTTCGTGGCCAACATCTTCACCGCCACGGACGCGGACTACCAGGTGACCCGGCAGCGTGTGTTTCGGTCACCGCGCTTGGCGTCGCACGTGACCTTGCCCGTGCTGACCGCCAAACTGGCCCGGGCGCGAGAGGGAACGGCTCCGCTTGCGCCGAGTCCGCCGTAAGACCGGGAACAGAAGAGTTCCAATTGCCAAGTGCAAATTTGGGCCTGGTTCAAAGGCAGGTACCAGCCTTGTGGCGGCAAGTTTGCAAC
>JBGQLF010000569.1:0-6847 GCA_041499985.1 Gemmataceae bacterium | reverse complement strand
GCCCGTACCGAGCTGGCCCGCACCGTCGCCGCCGGGTCTTCCCGCGCCGCGGTCACCAGAGCCTGCACCACATCCGGATGCATGCGCCAGTCCAGGGGGGCCAGGTTTTCCACAGCCCATTCGCGCTGCGACGGATAGAGCGAATCGCGCAGCAGACCGAGCATCTCCGGAACGTTCGGCGCCCCCATCTCCTGCACGGCCACGTAAGCCGCACTCGGCGAGCGCCGCGAAGGCGAAAAAGGGCATGGTTCAATAGGGGCCATTTCCGGGTGGCACGCCCTGAGTCTTCGAAGGGCGTGTCTTCCGCAATCCACGCCCTTCGAAGACTCAGGGCGTGCCACCCACGTTTGAACCATGCCCGAAAAAGGCGTGGCGGCGGTTTCCGCCAACGACATCTGGGCCGTCGGCGTCTTCACCGACCCGCTCACCGACTTCAGTCGGACCCTCACCGAGCACTGGGACGGGACGAAGTGGAGCGTCGTCCCCAGCCCGAACGCGACGGGGGGCCACAACGCCCTCAACGGGGTGGCGGCCCTCAGCAGTGGGACCGTCGTGGCGGTCGGCTACGCGATCGACGCCAACGGCCACACCAACAACCTCATCCTCCAGAACTGAGGGGGCGCCACGCGGGAGCCATCGCGAACGCGCTCGCGCCACCTCTGGGGACGCCCGCCGTCCTGCGGTGGCAGGTCCCAGTAAACCCGGAAAGGGACATCGTGAACGATTGGTGGGCTTTTCTGAAGTTCTCTGTTGTCGTGGGCCGGACTCGCTGATCCGTAAGCAAGAGCACGTCCTCCCGGCCGATCCCGGCGTCCCTGGCAGCGCGCCGCGTCCGTGTTCAGCCCTTCTCTGGATGGGACACGGACTCGGCGGCGCTGCTCTCTGCCGCGCCTCGGAGATGAAGAAGAATTTATCTTCCTGGTCATCATTTCCGTCGGGCTGTTCGTCAATTGCCTTCACCCTGCGTAACCGTCCAGCTTTGCGGGCAGTGCAGGCCCGAAAGCGGGTCGTGGTCTTGCTGGGTCCGACGTGGACCACGCCGCCGGAGTCTGGATGGTGGTGCCGATTGTAGCGGAATCGCGAGTGATTCCACGGGGGCTCGTGGACGGACTGGAAAATCGACGGCACCCCGATATAGTTCCCACTGCTCGCGTCCGTTCTAATTAAAGTTGGCGCCACTCACCAGATGCTCCGCTCCAGGGCGGCTGAACCAAGCCAGGGACCCGTGTAGCTGCCGGCAGCCATCGCCCAGGGACGCTAGCTGTCGTTTCCTGGCAGAACCGAGGACATTACTGATGGACAGCTCTACCCGGCAATTGGATGCCACCGGCTTGGAAGAGGCATTTTACCGGCTGTACCGCGATTTCTTCGACCAGGCCGAGAAGAAGCGGCGGTGGTCCATTCAAGACGATATTCCCTGGCATCAGGTCAATCGGGCCATGCCCCCGGCCGTGGCCAACGTGGTCGAGTCCTTTTGTGCCGTCGAACTCTACTTGCCCGACTACATCACCAAGGCGCTGGCCTTGCCCCTGATCCGGGCAAGTCGGGGTCGAGCCTGGTTCCACGCCAACTGGGGTTACGAGGAGTCCAAACATTCCTTGGCTCTGGGCGACTGGCTGCTGCGCTCCGGTCAGCGCACCGAAGAACAGATGGCCGACTTGGAAGGTCAGGTCTTCGACCACGAATGGGGCCTGCCGCGCGACACCGCCCTGGGGATGATCCTGTACGGTATGACCCAGGAGCTGGCCACTTGGCTCAATTATCGCAACCTGCGGCAGCGGGTGGACGAGTTCGGCGATCCGGCGCTGTCACGGCTCCTGGGCTACATCAGCGTGGACGAACGTTGCCACCACGACTTCTATAAGCAGATCGCGCTCCTGTACCTGGAACGAGATCGCCAGGGTACCTTAGAGGAGCTGCGGCGCGTCGTGCAGACGTTCGCCATGCCGGCGTTGCACATGCTGGCGGACAGCCAGCAGCGGGTCGCCGAGGTGAAGGCGTTGCACATCTACGACGAAGCGATCTTCTTCCGCGACGTGCTTCGGCCGCTGCTGGAGGCCCTCGGCGTGAGCTGGGCCGAATTTCGCCAGCGTGATCCACAGCGCAAATCTTGGCCGACCTGTCGGCGCCCAGATTAGGCCTCGGACTCCAGGAAGGGCCCTTGTACCTTGCCCGGCGTTAACGAGTGGAAACAACGGGAGAGCGTCCTTCTGCGGGTTGCGGTTTTCCCCGGATCGTGCGAACGGTGGAGAAGACCCAGCATTGCAGCTGGAGCGCTGCCTTGGACCAGGCTTGGCGGGAGAGCCCCGGCCGTGCAAAACCACGGACCGCACTCCGGGTGGCGCTGCGCCCATGGGCAAGCTTCTCCAGTTGCCGCCTGGAGTGGCTGTTCCCCAACCTACTCTATCAGAACTTTGCCTATGTGATAAAGTGCTTATGCCTGCCCGATTCCGTGACAGGTGCCCTGACAGTGGTCGATTAGTTCCGCTGGGCCGGCATGGGAAGCAATGCTCGCCTACCGCGCTGGGCAGGTGGTTTACGCGGACGCTATCGAGCTGCTCCTTTAGGAAGGGCTGGAGCGGCAGGAACTGCGCGATTACCTCGGCGTTGGGAAAAAGTAAGGCCAGCTCTGCTTCACGAGCCCAAAGCGCCAGCGCGGAAGACTTGTCCCCTTGCTGGCGCTTCGGGCTAGTTTGACCTGGTTGACTGCTCCCTCAATTCATCCGCTCCGATCCGCCGTGGCTGACCGGCCGGATCGTCTGGCCCAAGGGTGTCGGTACACCGGCGGTCAGGATGGTCAGGGCGCGTTCGACTTCATGGCGCACGCGCGGATCACTATCGGCTTGCAGCGCTTGCACGGCTGACACCACCGTGATCGAGTTGGCGTTCATTCGCGCCAGGGCCCGTACCGAGCTGGCCCGCACCGTCGCCGCCGGGTCTTCCCGCGCCGCGGTCACCAGAGCCTGCACCACATCCGGATGCATGCGCCAATCCAGGGGGGCCAGGTTTTCCACAGCCCATTCGCGCTGCGACGGATAGAGCGAATCGCGCAGCAGACCGAGCATCTCCGGAATATTCGGCGCCCCCATCTCCTGCACGGGCGCGTAAGCCACACTCGGCGAGCGCCGGTCCACTGGCCGGTTCGCCACGACCTGCGTCACACCCACTCCCATCCCACCCGGTGCGGGATAGCCGGCTTGCTGCATCCCCATGATGACATTGGGCGGATACATCCCTCCCATGTTGGGGGGATACATGCCTGCCATCGCGTTCGGCGGAGGCATGACCGCCGGGAAGGCGCTATCGCGCGCCGGCGCCGGCGTGAAGGCATTGACCATGGCCACCTCGCCTCCCCATTGTCCTCCGGCTCGACCTGGCTGGGCCGGGAAGAAGGCGTTGGCGTATTCGCCGTTCGCTGTGTTCACGGCAGCGCCCTGTGGGCCTGGAGGCGGCATGGGAACGTGGCGCACATCGGGTATCGTGACCACGGGTACGGGCATATACTGAACTCCCGCTGGCGGTCCCGCTGCGAGAACCGATTGCATGCCGAGCGGCGTCTGGCCCTTTGCACCTGTCATGAGCGGCGTGCCCGGCATTGGCATGATCTGCGACTTCTCCGGTATTCGAGAGGCTACCTGGTCCTGGGCAGCCGGCTCCTTCACGGCGGGCTTGGCAACCTGGACAGCCGGCTCCTTCACGACGGGCTTGGCGGCCGGGGCAGGCTTGTCCTCCACCGAGCGGCGCGTGTACCGTTCGGGATCTTTCAACGGGTCGGGGCGTTGGGCGTCAACGTGGGACACGGGTGGCGGAGGCGGGAGCGGTTTGTGCTCGTTCGCCTTGCCCCAGGAACGGCGCCAATCGCCGAGCAAGCTCGAAGAGGAAGAAGATACGGTCTTGTCCGTTGCCTGAGTGACGGTGCTGGCGCCAGACGCTTGGGGGAACGCCGCGTAGGGCGAGGTGGACTGGACGGGTGGCTGAGCCGCGATCACGGTTGTGGAGGTTCCGGTCGATCCTCGGATCTCCGCATAAGGCGAGGTGGGCGTGGCCACTGGCTGAGTCACCATCGCTACCATGGGCGTTCCGGTCGGTCCACGGGTCTCCGTATAGGGCGAAGTTGTCTTGGCCGCTGGCTGCGTCCCCGTCGTGACCGTGGAAGTTCCGATCGACCCGCGTGTCTCCGTATAGGACGACGTAGGCTTGACTGTTGGCAGGGAAAGGCTCGTCGTGCTAGTCTGCGGCGCGGCCAACGGCACCTTGGTGGGAGTCTGAACGGTCCGCGTCTCCTCCGGCACGGGCGTGGGCTTCGGTGTGCGGACCAACGGCTGCGCTTTCGGCATCTGCTGATCCAGCCCCGAAGACGACGGAGCCGAGTTGGACCCAGACGAGGCCGAACTGGTGCTCAGTGCACTGGCTCCGTTTGGCGTGGCCTGCGCGGTCCGCATCTGCGTCGCGGCCCATGAGGACGCGAAGCTCCGAGGCAGGCCAGTGGCCGCGGGGGAACTGCTGGCCTGGTCGCTCTTTGGAGGCACCGTCGCATTCGTGGACGGGGCGAGTGTCGTTGTCGCGACCGGATTCGGCTGGGCGGTCGAGACGGTCCGCTTCTCAACTCCAGGCACCAAGCTTGGAGACGTCGGAGAAGTCGTGGTGGCGACCGACGTTGGTGCCGGTTTGTTTCCCTGCGGCGGCATGCTGGGGGTGGACGACAGCGTCTTCGTGTTCGGCGTGGTCATCGTCGTGGCCGGGGCACGGCTGTCCCCGGCGGGGGGCATCCTGGCGGGCGTCGTGGTCTGCGCGGGCGGGTTCATGGTACTCACGACCGGCGTGCTCGTGCGACTCCCCGTCGTGGTTGGCGGTGGCAGCAGCAACGGTGTCGGCGCCATGCTGTTGGCCAGCGGCGTGCTGGGACGCGCACCGGTCGACGGCATGCCGGTGGCTCCCGGTGTGGCGACCGTCTTGCTTGCCGTGGTCATCGGCGCGGGTGTGGCCGTCAGGCGCGGTGAGGCCGGCGCGCTGCCTGGCTTGCTGTCCGGGAGCGCCGGTGTCGGCATGTTCTGAACAACCGTGGTTGTGGGGGGCAGCGGTACGCCCACCGGCGGCGTGGTGCTTTCGCCCCAATGGAAGATGCGCGTGGCCCGCGCCTGGAGGCGCGTGCCGGGGGTCGCACTGGGCACCGTGGCTGTCGGGCCGCTCTCGACGATCGTCATCAGCTCTCCCGTCATCAGGGCTTGCACCTGATAAGCTTGCGCCCCTTCGGGAGTCCGCCACGTCTTGAGCAGTTTACATTTCTGAGCCGGTTTGCCGGTTTCTTGCACAGTGATGATGCGTTCCGTGCGATCCAGCGGCGCGGGAGCGGGTGCCTGCGCCCAGACCGCTAAGGGTTGCTGCCCGCACGCTAACCCGGCCCAGGCCAGGGTTGCCGCCAGGGTCCTTTTCCATTTTGACCGGACCATCGCACATGTCTCCTTTTGCACACGCACACACACTGCTGCCCTCACCGAAGGATGAAAGAGGAAGGAGGGAGGATGCAAGAAGACCAACTCATCCGTCCTCGTTCATCGTTCACCCTTCATCCTTGATGAGGCGGGGCCGTCTCGTCCTTTGTTATCGGCTGGAACGAAACGAGGCATCAGTCCGAGTTTGTCGGAATTGCTCTTTACACCGACGCCAACGCCTCTGGACGGGGACGGCCGGGGCAAGTTCGCCATTTTTTCTGGTCTACCGTAGGGCGCGCGAATCCCCGCAGTTTTTCATTGGAGGCTGTCGCGCCAAGCCGGATAATCCCAACGGTCGTCTGCCCTGCAAAATGGCACCATTGTGGCGGCAAGTTTGTAACTTGCCGGTGGGCCTCGGCAAGTTGCAAACTTGCCGCCACAATGCGGTTACCCAGAACACAGCCGATCTGAACCAGGCCCAAAATGGCACCTGAAGGTACACCCATGACCTGGACCCAGAATTACGATCCGCTGCACTCTCCGGTACTCTCCACCCTGGTTGCCGCGTTGCCGATTGTCCTGCTGCTGGGCTTGCTCGCCACCGGTCGCGTCTCGGCCCATCTGGCCGCGCTCGCCGGCCTGGCTGCGGGGGTTCTCGCCGCCATCTGGGTCTTCACCCCTGCCGAAACTCTGCAAAGCGAGAGTGGTGGCACGGCAGCCTGGGCAGTGACGGTTTTGGCCGCGGCGGGACATGGTGCGGCGTTTGGGCTGTTCCCGATCGGCTGGATCGTCTTGAATGCCATCTTCCTCTACACCATGACGGTGGAGACCGGTCACTTCGACGTCGTCAAGCATTCCATTGCATCCTTGTCGGATGACCGGCGTATCCAGGCCCTGCTGGTGGCGTTCTGCTTCGGGGCTTTCGTCGAGGGCGCGGCCGGGTTCGGGACACCGGTGGCTATCTCCGCAGCCTTGCTGATCGGCGCCGGCTTTCGGCCTCTCTATGCCGCGGGGTTGGCGCTCATGGCCAATACGTCGCCGGTTGCCTTTGGGGCCCTGGGCACACCCATCTTGACACTGGCCAGTGTCACCAAACTCGATGTGCACGATCTCAGCGCCATGGCCGGCCGGCAACTGCCGTTTTTCTCACTCCTGGTGCCCGTGTGGCTGGTCTGGACCATGGGCGGCTGGCGGGCGGCCCTGGAGGTCTGGCCGGCGCTCGTGGCCAGTGGCGGCACCTTTGCGGTGGTGCAGTTTCTGGTGGCCAACTTCCATGGTCCGATGCTTGTGGATGTGGCAGGCGGACTGGTGTCGCTAGTTTGCCTGGCGCTGCTGCTGCAAGTCTGGCAGCCGCGGCAAACGTGGCGCTTCGCCGATGAGCCGGCTGCCCAGGCGATTCCCGTCGCCCACACTCG
>JBGQLF010000568.1:0-6854 GCA_041499985.1 Gemmataceae bacterium | reverse complement strand
GCCCACTCCCATCGCCACCAGGGCAGCGCTACTGACCACGATCAACGCCACCGCCGCCGGCCGACGCTGGGCCCATTTCCAGACCCGTTCCCAGGCCGGCGTCGGCCGGGCTCGGATCGGCTCCCCGGCCAAGAAGCGCTCCAGATCCTCGGCCAACGCGGCGGCACTGCCATAGCGCTTGCTGGCCTCCTTGGCCAGGCACTTCAAGCAGATCGTCTCCAGATCGCGTGGCAGCCGTGGCTGCAAGCGGCTCGGCGGCACCGGCTCCTCCGCCACCACCTGCACCACCGTCTCCAGCGGCGTCGCTCCCTTGAACGGCGGCCGACCCGTCAGCAGCTCATAGAGGATCGCCCCCAAGGCGTAGATATCCGCGGCCGGGCCGACCTCCTGGTTCTTGCCCTGCGCTTGTTCCGGCGCCATGTAACAGGGGGTGCCGACAATCACGCCACTGATCGTCCGGTAGCCGGGAGCCTCCGCCCAGCCTGCACTCGTGTCTAGGTTCCAGCGCTTGGCTAGACCGAAGTCCGCGATCTTGGGCAGGCCTTCGGCGGTCAGCAGGATATTGCCCGGTTTCAAATCCCGGTGGACGATACCGCGTTGGTGGGCCACCTGCATGGCCCGGGCCAACACGGCGACCAGCTCGGCCGCTTGGCGGGGCGGTAAGGTGGCCCCGGCCAACTTCTCGGCCAGGTTGCTGCCTTCGACATATTCCATGGCGAAGAACGGTTCCCCCGCCTGCTCGCCGACTTCGTAGATCTGCACAATGTTGGGGTGTTGTAAGCGGGCGATCGCTTCGGCCTCGGCACGGAAGCGCGCCACCTGCTCGGCAGCCGCATGGGAGCCGGTGCTGAGCATCTTCAGCGCCACGAAACGTTTGAGCTGGGTTTGACGGGCCTGGTAGACCACGCCCATGCCACCGCGGCCCAGCTCGCGCAACAGCTCGTAACCGCGGACGCTGGGCAAGGGCGCCTGCACTGCGGACAGGGTCGCGTGCTCCCGCAGCGTCCTTGCCTCGTCGATCGGCACGGGGCTGGCCGCCACGGTGGTGACTCCGGCCGGACGATCCGCGCCAGGCCCGGAATCCTCTCCGGAATCTCCTGACTTCGGGTCCTGGATACCCACCCGGGACTGGGTCAGGGCCTGCTCGATCAGGTGACAGGAGATCTCGGCGCTGGCCGGGTCCGGAGTGCTCACCGGAGGCGGTGTCCCAGCCCCCTCCTGCTCGCCGCGGGTGAGCGGTTGCAGCAGCTGCCGCCAACGGCTGACCGTGCGGTTGTCCAGCAACTGCTCCAGGCGCTGCTGGCAGGTGGGGCAGACGTCGGTGTGCTCCACCAGCGCCGCGACCACATCCGGCGCCAAGCCTCCAGCAAGTAACGCGGCCAGCTGGCCGTCCGACGGACAAAGCCTCATGAGGCCACCTCCCGCCCCTCGAGCTGGTCGATCTCCGCGCGGAGCATTTTCGGCACCTTGCTCTTGGCGACCTAGACCATCGTCACTTGCAGCCCCAGCCGCGGGGCTACCTCCGGGCCGCTGAGGCCCACATGCGGAGGTTTGCAGCGCGGAATCGCCGCCGTTCATGACCCTTCCTCCGGACAGGTGCCCTCCCCCGGCCCCACGTGGTGGACCTTCACCGACCCCAGTATACCGGGCCACATTATATCGCCTTCCCGGTGCCCTTTCAGCTGGCAAGAAGCCGATGCTCCCTCTTCGCTCGGTTGACGCAAGGACTTCCCTGCCTTCCACGCACGTGCGGGAAAAGTTCGGAAAAAAACACCGCTCCGGCGCTAGGTTTTGGCCCGTCGAGCCGTAATCACCTGCGACGAGAGGAAAAGCTGGAAGCCAAGTGGTTTCCCGCAAGCCTCCGCTAACTACTAACTCTCACAGGAGTATCAGTCATGAGACGGTTCTTGAACACGCTGATTGGCAAAGCCACCAAGTCCACGAAACGAGGTACCTCCGCCCCCCGTACCAAACGCAGCTTCCTGAGCATCGAGTCGCTCGAAGAGCGCGAAATGCTCTCGACGACGCCGGCTGTGAGCCCCGTAGTGGGCTTCTTGCACCCTACCGGCACGGCACCCACGGGACCGATGATTGTGCCGGAGCAACTCATTATTTACATCGAGGAGCTACCCACGGCCAAGAGCGCAACGTCCTCCAATGCAAATGCCGGTGACTTTCTCGTGTTTTTCGACCACGTGCCGAGCCACCCCCTCCTGCTGTATTATGGGGTGAACACCACCCCGGTGAACACCTTTGGCAATCCCGTGACCAACACCACCCCGGTGAATACCTTTGGCAATCCCGTGACCAACACCACCCCGGTGAACACCTTTGGCAATCCCGTGACCAACACCACCCCGGTGAACACCTTTGGCAATCCCGTGACCAACACCACCCCGGTGAATACCTGGGGGCAACCCGTGACCAACACCACCCCGGTGAACACGTTCGGCCAGCCGGTCGGCAACACCACGCTGGTGAACACGTCCGGTAAGCCGGTGACCAACACCACGCCGGTGAACACATCCGGCCAGCCGGTGACCAACACCACCCCAGTGAACCCATTCGGCCAGCTGGTCTACAACCAGTCGGTCGTGGACACCTACGGTAGGAACATCATCGGAAGCATGGTGCAGGTCTCCAAGCCGTATGCGCCGTCGCTGCCGCAGGGGGTCGTCTATCCGGCCTACCTCCACGTCAACAACGTGATGGACGCGGCCGGCCTGAGCAGCCTGTTGCAATCGGCCTACAGCAGTATGTTCGTGGCCGGCCCCGGTAGTGGCACGCCCTACGGCACCCTGGCCGGCCCCGGCAGTGGCACGCCTTACAGCGCGCTGACCAGCACCCAGGCCGGGCAGATCTACACGGGCACCGTCACGGCAAACTTTGACGGGCAAGTGTTTCAACAGGACGTCGTGAAGTGGACGGCTGGTGGGGCCCTTGTAGGAGGAGCGGTTGGGGCGGCCGTTGGTTCAAGTGCCGGGGGCGTCGGGGCACTTCCGGGAGGCGGTATCGGATTGGTTGGCGGTGCTGCTGTCGGCGCGATCATCGGGACGCTTGAGGGCCTCTGGGATGGGATCTTCCATCCCCAGCACTAGCTCAGGCGTCCCGGCCGCCCTTCGGCCTCCCTCACAGTGAGGGAAAGCGTCAATCACTGCAAGTCCGGGCGTTAGCAAGGGGTCGGCGGTCCCGATGGACTCCCGACCCCTTGGCCGCTCCTCTTCCGGAGGAGCGGTTTCTGGCCGTCGTCACCCGGCTGTTGTCGGGGCTGTACGAGCAGACCGGCGGCAGTGGCGAGGGCATCCCGGACGGCCAGCTCAGCTGACCGACCCGTCACCCCAGGCCAGTGGCTCCGGACTCGCCTGGGCTGGTGGCCGCCCGAACTGCATTCGCGCCCCATCAGCCGCCGCACCTGACCCGGCCGCATGACAGCGCTCCGTGATAGATTGTCTGTTCCACGGCCCTGGCAGGAGAGCTTGGACATTCGCCCCGTGGTCCGGTTTTGGAGGTGTCCGTGATGGACGAACGCCAATGGTGGGCAACTTGTGACAGTCCCCAGAGCATGCTCAGCCACCTGCTGGAAAGCAAGGCGAGTGGCCGGAAGTTACGTCTCTTCGCTTGCGCCGCTTTGCGCTTCAGTTGGGGCCTCCGGGAACACGATGACCCGGTTCGCTGGCTCACGGCCTTCGAGCTGGCCGAGCGGTTCGCCGATGGCGAGGCGGTGGCTTCGAAACTGGCCGAAGCCTTGACGGAGATTCGGGCGAAACGGCAGCAAGTATCCTTCATCCGACTGGAGGCCCGGCTGGACGCTGCGGTGGCGGCTCTGGATCCTGGGGCCGACCCGGCCTGGGCCGCCGAAGAAGCGCTCGAGGCAGGGGTCTACCTGGATAGCCACGACCCTGTTCGTGGCTACGAGCTGAGCAACTGGCGGTCCAAAGCCGAGGAGAAAAGGTGCGCGCTCCTGCGCGAGGTTTTTCTCCCCTTTGCTTCCCCTGTGATCACCCCCGCCTGGCTAGCGTGGAACTCTGGAGTCATTCCGAGATTGGCAGGAGCGCTCTACGACGACGGCGGCGAATTCTCTAGCAAGGATCTGGACCTGCTGGCTGACGCTCTCGAGGAGGCTGGCTGTGACGACGAACGGATCCTGTATCACCGCTGGAGTTCGTCGTATCACGTCCGCGGCTGCTGGCTCGTGGACTTGATTCTCGGGAAGGAGTAGGACCGCCGAGAACTCTTTCCAAGAGGGGACTGGTCCCCTAGCATCACGGGTCCAAAATAGTTTCTAACTTTCCGCCTCCCTGACTGGGATGCAGATTCACGCACGGTGATAAAGTATGCACGAAACCGTTCTCAAGGACAAGCGCTTCAAGAAGCTCATCGTGGGCATCCAGGTGATCCCCTCCCTGTTGCCGATGGTCGCACTGGCTATCTTCGTGGGCGCACTCTCCGCAGGTGCGGATCGCAACCGCGGGCTGGCTTGGCCGCCGACACCCGTGGCCGGCTACCTGGCATTCGCGGTCTCGGCCGTTGTCCTGACGATGTGGTATTTCCTTCCCGTTCTGCGGACGAGGCGGCAGGTACGGAAGATCGCCAGAGGCACCTGGACCGCTCCGACCTATCAAGGGATGCAGCTGGGAACCGAGCATCCGGGACCGATTTCGACCGCTTACCCCACGGACGCCCATAAGCTGCTGGCCGCTTTTATGCAGGCGAATCTGCAAGTCTGGGTGATCCTGTTTTGGGTTGCCACCGTAGCACTTGTCATCTACACGCAGGGGCAACTATTGGCGCTCGGCGTCGCCGGCCTCGCGCTGCTGCTGGGCCTGCTGCGGTTTCCCACCCGTGGGCGGCTCAGCCGCTGGCTGGAAGAACAGCGAGGCCGCCTCAGTGACCTTCGGCTGTCCGAGGGCTTGCCGACCGACCCAGCGGACGCGGACACCAACCCTCTCCAGGAGAGCAGCGCCGAACGGGAACCACTAAAACCGGAGTGCGGGAAGGAATCCTTCTAGCCTTCCCGTAGCAACCGGACAAAAAACAACGCTAAGCCAGAGGTCGAACCCGCCGGAGCGGGCGGTCAGCCTCGTAGACCTGAAGGAGAGTCATGCCATCCCGTCAAGTAAATCCTGCGAACGCCGAAGATGCCAGCAACCGGAGGTCGGACCGACGCCGTCGTTGGTGGCTGAAGCTTTGGCTCTTCACATCCGTCGTTTGCTTCGGCTTATCGGTCTTCCTAGCGACCCGCCTGGACCTGACACAGAACGGACTACTGTTGGCTGTTGTCGGTTTCGCGGTGTTGGCATCCTTTGTTGGTGTGTTCTCCGGCGTTGGGGCTTGGGTGAGAGAGAGGGTTAGACAGATGGTCGCCCGGCGGCTGGCCGCCATGCAGAACGGGGACTGTCTGGTGCACTGGACCTACAGCCGCGAGGAATGGCAGGCTCTTAT
Source organism: Gemmataceae bacterium (assembly GCA_041499985.1). GTDB lineage: Bacteria > Planctomycetota > Planctomycetia > Gemmatales > Gemmataceae > JBGQLF01. Next base: position 1,412 of record JBGQLF010000568.1, on the reverse strand, counting down.
GGCGAAAGAATGGGAGCGGAAACAACGGTCAGCTCGGAGGTGGACGTTTGTAGGTCTGGGTGGCGGCGTTCTGATGGGGCTCCTGATTGGCATTGTGTCGCGATTTCCTGGAAAGGGATGGCCGCCCGCAGAGTTCGGCCAGGTCGTGGCTCGGGTCCTGGGGGGTGGGGTGGTGTTTGCCAGTCTCTTCGCGATCTGGGGCTGGGGCATTCGCTTCCCCGCCAAGCGAAAATATCAACGACTGCGTCAAACCCCGGGTGATGCGTATATCGGTGCGGGGGATGCTTACTGTGCTGAGCTCTACTGGAACTGGAGCGATTGGGGGTGGTCGCTCGAAAAGGTTGAGATGGTCCATGCTTGGCCGGCGTTCCTTGAGTTTACGCTCACGATGCCGAGAGGGAAAGAAATCTACCACGTACCTATCCCCGCTGGACAGGAAGCGGAAGCCCAGGAGATCATTCAGTTGCTGACTGCTAACCAAGGGCAATGAGGGGCTTTCAGCCCTGGACCGAGCCAATACACGGTGTACCGCATCCGCCCGCACCCTGTTGTTGATCGCACCGAGAAGGGCATTTGGGAGGTTTATCCAGGGCGTCCGACGAACCCGGCAATGTGTTCGGGCGGCAACGCAACGAGACGCAATCCAATTCATCCGGCGCCGTTCGCCCTCTCGGATCGCGGTGTCGCGCCCGTTACCTGGTTCCGGTCTGGACCGCCTCCTCCAGCCTCGTCAGAAGCTTCTGGAAGTCGGGGCGTGTCCGCAGGGAGTCGAGGTCCGGATCCTTCTTCAGGTGATCGAACCGGGCCTGGTCCTTGAAATGACCCGTCGCCTGCGCCCTCCCGAGGAGCTCCACGGCACGCAAGGCGTGCTGCTCGCTCAGCTGGTCCGGGCCGGCTTGGAGCAGGCTGGTGTCCATCCGGGCCGTGGCGGACGACAGGGCATAGACACAGGCCAGATCATACAGCGTACCGCCGTCTACGTTCTTGGCACGGGCGAGGTCGTTGGCTTCCACCACGGCCTGGGCGTGATCGCCGAGGTGAGCCAGAGTGAGGGCGCGCTGAACGCGGAGGAGGTTGCGGGGTGGCCCGGCTTCCAGCTCCAGCGTCCGGTTCCAATCACGGAGCGCCTCGGAGTGGCGGCGTAGGCGGGTCAAGGCTTGGGCCCGCCCCCAATGGGCTTTGCACAGGAATTGGCGTGCCCGCACCAGACGCGACTCGGTGTGCAGGATGGGTTCGAGCGTGGTGATGGCTTTGGCGTACCAGTCGAGGGAGGCTTGCGGCTGACCGTTGTCCCGCACCAGGTTCCCGAGGCTGTGGTAGCTGTTACCAAGTTCCACGGCATAGACCGGCACGGTGGGGGAGTCGGCGGCCAGACGCTCCTGGAGGGCGAGAGCGGCGCGGTAGGCGGCCTC
>JBGQLF010000567.1:0-6877 GCA_041499985.1 Gemmataceae bacterium | reverse complement strand
AATGCGCGCGTGCGCTACCTGTGGTGGATGTCGGCGCCCATGTTTGGCATCTTTTGGCTCTTCAGCTTGAAGACACCCGAGGAGCCGAACTGGCCGGTGACTGCTTATCTGTCGGGATTGGTTCTGGCGGCTGGCTGGCTGACCGAACAGCTGCGCTCGCCCTGCCTGTGGTATCGACGGCTCACCGCCGTGAGCCTGATCATGGCGTCCCTCGTAGGCTTGACACTGACGCTATTCGTCCACGAGAGCCGCTGGGTGCAGCCGGTGCTGGTTCGGCTCGTCGGCCCGCCGTCCCCGGAACGACCCTTCCCGCTGCGCCGCTTGGATCCAACCTGTCGCCTGCGCGGTTGGCGCGTGTTGGCCGCGGAAGTGGACCGAATGCGCCGCACACTCCAGGCGGATGGCGTCGAGCCGCTCCTGGCTGGAGCCGCGTGGACCCTACCCGGGGAGCTGGCGTTTTATTGTGACGGACACCCGACCGTGTACTCGCTCGGGCTGGCTCTGGGCGATCGGCACAGTCAATATGACTTATGGCGCCCCAATCCGGTGTCCGATGCGCCGGCCTTCGCGGGCCGAACTTTCATCTTTGTTGGCGGTGGCAGCGAGGCGTTGCGACAGGCGTTCGAGCAGGTCGACCCGCCGCAGATGGTGCTGCATCGCGAACAAGGGCAACCGATCGCACAATGGGCGATCACCGTCTGCCGGGGCTTCCGGGGATTCCCTACGGTGGTGGCCCGAGAGCGGGCAAACCGCTTCTGAAGCCGAAACCGTACTAGGAATCGTACTCAAGAGGCGGTCTCCGCAGCCCGCCCTTGTTGCTGGCGCAAGATGGCGAGGTTGCGCCGGGCTTCAATATGGCTGGGCTCGCGGGCCAGGATTTGACGCAGTGCCTGTTCCGCCGCCGCCCAGTCGCGGCCCTCTTGCAGCAGCACCTGGCTGAGGACTACCCGTGGCCAGACTACCTCGGGTGCGCGGGCGATGGTCTCGTCCAGCAACTGCCGAGCGGCAGGGAACTCTTGCCGCGCCAGGTAGCTGCGGGCGCGCAGTACCGCCGCCTCCACGCTGTCTGGGCTTTCTTTTTCCAGCCGCTGCGCGATCTCCTCGACTGCGTCCCAGCGCTGCTGCCCCAGGTACACTTCGGCCAGTCCCAGCCACGCCGGTAGGAAATCGCTGCGCTCTGCCAGCGCCGCCTGCCACTGCACCTCCGCTTCGGTCCCGCGGCCTTGCTCGTGATACAGTACCGCCAGGTTGTGCCGCGCCTTGTAGCCGCGCAAACCCGTATTCACGCTGCCAAAGTGCTCGCCCGGCTGCGTTTCCAGGAGCTGGCGCAGGCATTGCTCGGCGCCGTGATAGTCGCGCAGTTCGCGCCGCCCAAGCCCCTCCTGAAAGAGCAGCTCGATGTCGTCGGGGTAATACACCCGCCCCGCCCGGCACGCCGCCACGGCTTCCCGCGACTGGCCCAGCTGACGGTGCCCCTGTGCTAGTAAAGCATACAGTTTGCGCACAATGGAATCGCCTGGCTCGGAGCGTTCCAGGCTGCGCCGCCACAACGGTACCGCTGCCGCCGTCTGGCCCAACTCGTGGTAGACCTGCCCGAGGTTGAAGAGAGTGAACGGGTCGTCGGGGTGCTCGGCGTCCTCCAGCCGCAACAGCCGCAGATCGCGCTCCAGCTTGCGGCGGCGCAGGGCCGGGTCTTGATAGCCGGTGTGCTGGATGACCACCTCGGTCCAGCGCACCTCGCCGCCGTTGCGCCGGATCGCCGGCAGGATCTGCTCGTGTACCCGATAACGCCATCGAAGCTCCGGGTGGTTGCGGAGCAGCCGCACATGATCCACCACCGTCGCGGTGCCGGTCACCGGATCGGGCAGGCAGGCACAAACACTTCATCACATAAGCAAGATTTTGATTGGGCAGGCCGGCGAACAGTTGACGCAGGAGGGTGCGGTTGGTCTCGTCGAGACGATCGTCGGCGTCCAGCCAGAAGATCCAGTCGCCGCGGGCAGGACGCAAGCTCTCATTGCGCGCGGCGGCGAAGCTATACTCGACGCGGCCTAATTTGAGACAATTGCCGTTCCTGCGATTTTGCTTATGTTAGCACGTCAGCTGGCACCGTTTTGGAAGGGGCTGACGATGCGCACCTTTACATTCACCGCGGCCGAGTTGCAAGCGATCGCGCACGAGCGCTACCACCATCCCGATCCCAGGGTGCAACAACGGATGGATATCCTCTGGCTCAAACACCACGGCCTCACGCACGCACGTATTGCCGCAGTCGCGGGGGTGGCCCGCGCCACGGTGCAACGTTGCCTGGATCACTTCCTGGATGGCGGTCTGGAGCGCCTCCGACAAACGCCCCGCCGTGGCCCCCGCAGCCAACTCGACGAGCATCGCACGTCCCTGGAGGAACAGTTTCGCCAGCACCCGCCCCCGACCGTGCGCGCGGCCCAGCAAGTGATCGTCCAGCACACCGGCCTGCAACGCGGCGAAACCCAGGTGCGGCGGTTCCTCCAGCGCCTGGGACTGCGGCCACGTCGGGTCGCCGCCATCCCCTTGCCTCCGAAAACCTCGCTGGCGGAGCACGCCCAGACCCAGCAAACGTTTCGCGACGACCGCTTGGAACCCGTCTTGGCCGAAGCCCGCGCGGGACAGCGCGACGTGTATTGCGTGGACGCTGCCCACTGCGTGTTCGCCGCCATGCTGGGGTGGGTCTGGTGTTGGGTGCGCCAGCACCTCCGCGCCGCCAGCGGACGCCAGCGCTACAACGTGCTGGGGGCGCTGCATGTCGTCAGCCACCACATGATCCGGGTGACCAACCATAGCTACATCAACGCGGGGAGCGTGTGCGACTTGTTGCGGGCCGTCGCGGCGGCCAGCGTCGGTCGGCCGATCACGCTGGTACTGGACAACGCGCGGTATCAAAAGTGCGCCGTGGTGACGGCCTTGGCCGCCAGCCTGGGGATCGACCTGCTGTATTTACCCTCCTATTCGCCGAACCTCAATCTGATCGAACGCGTGTGGAAGTACCTGAAGAAGCAATTGCGGGCCCACCCCAGCGCGACCTACGCGGAGTTCACCGCCAAAATCGACCAGTGTTTAAGCGAACTGACGACCACCCACAAGCAGGACATGGAGACCTTGCTGACGCATCGGTTCCAGACGTTTGAGAATGTCTCATTCATGGCCGCGTGAAGTATATCCACCCAGGGGAACTCCACCACGCGGGCCCCGAACCGGGCCGCGATCGCCTTGGTGGCGTCGGTCGAGCCCGTGTCCACCACGACGATCTCGTCAACCAGGTCCGCCGCGGAGCCGAGGCAAGCGGGCAGGTTGGCTTCTTCGTTCCGGACGATCAAGCACAACGACACCCGCGGCCGGGACGGCGCGGCCCCCGCCGGCACGACCGCGGCGGGCGCCACAGCCGGTTCCGCAGGCGCGGGCGGGGGATGGTACCCAACGCAACGCTCCGGTCCCCATTTCTCCCGAGAGCGCTGGAAATTGTCGTGCAGCTGCTGGCGGCAGTCGATGCCAAGACCGGCAAAGGTTCGGCTGCCAAAGTGGTGCACGAAGACGTCCAGGGCCACCAGCAGGCGGAAGCCGGCGGCGCGGGCGCGCACACAGAGATCATCGTCGTCGAAGAACCCCAGGCCATAGCGCTCGTCGAAGCCGCCGATCTGCTCCAGCACAGCGCGACGCACCAGCAGGCAAAACCCCGTCAAGCGGTCGACCTGGAGCGCTTGACGGGCAGAGGCTTGCCGGCGACGGGCAGCGAAGGCGGGTAGGTCGGCCAGGTTGGTGTAGTCGACGGCAATCTGCTGGGGCGGCGAGGCCCACGAGCGCTACCTGGTCCCGGTCCTTTCGTATTGTGTCTTGCCCAATCACTGGCACCTGGTCCTGTGGCCGCAGCAGGATGGTGTGCTGTCGCGGTTCCTGGGCTGGCTGACGCTGACCCACACCCAACGCTGGCATGCCCATTACCATACCGTGGGGACGGGCCATTTGTACCAAGGTCGGTTCAAATCATTCCCGGTCGCGGCCGACGAGCACTTCTGGACGGTCTGTCGGTATGTGGAGCGCAACGCGCTGCGGGCTGGCCTGGTGGAGCGTGCGGAGGACTGGCGCTGGTGCAGTCTGTGGCGGCGGGAGCGGGGCGGCGCGGAAGCGCAAACCCTCCTGAGTGCGTGGCCGTGTGCCGCACCGTGGCCGTGGCGGGAGTGGGTCAACGAGCCGCAGACGCCCGCGGAGGTGGATGCAGTGCGTCGCTGTGTGCGCCGGGGTCAGCCGTTCGGAAGTCCGGACTGGGTGGTGCAGACAGCCGAGCGTCTGGGCCTGCACCGGACCCTGCGGCCGCAGGGACGGCCCAAGAAGCAACTCCCCCTAATCGGTTCCTGACACCCTTTTCCCGTTCCCCGTGGCGTAAGGGGCGTGTGCGTCGCTAGTTAGCAACAGGTCGGTCCTTCCCCCGGTCCGCCCCTGGACCTCCCCGACGACCTGCTGACAGTTCTCCAGGGTTCGTTTGCCTGGCACCACCACCAACAGCAGGCGGCTCTCCGGGTCTACCGCCGTGTGGTCCCAGGCATCACCCCACTCCGGGGGATCGCCCGGCGTGACCTGATCCTCCTTCTTGGCGATGAAGGACCACTTCTCATCGAGTTGCACTTCGCGGGTCTGAGGGGGAAAAAGCCACCTTCTCTTGGTGGAGTTGTTGGGCGTGCGGGCCAGCCAAGCGAACGTAGCGCGTGACCGTGTTCTTATCGACCTTGACCAGGCGGCTGGTGGCGCGCGTGCCGCACCCCTCGCGGATGTGTTCGAGGAGGGAAACGGCCTGGTCCTGTGGGAGGCGGGAGTCTGCCAGGGGAGTGCCTTTGCGTTCGGAGAAGGACCTCTTGCAGAGAGACCTGGGCAAGCCGGCGGAGGCGGAGGCGGCCTACCGCGCCGCCCTCGGCATCCAGGAGCGGCTGGTGGCCGACTTCCCCGCCGTGCCCCAGTACCGCCGGGAGCTGGCCAGCTCCCTCTACAACCTAGCATGCCTCTCCGCCCTTTCCTCCGCCGCGGTTGGTAAAGATGCTTCGCTCCCCCAGGCCGATAGAGACCAGCTCGCCGAGCGCCACGCCGCCCAGGCCGTCGAGCGGCTGGGCCAGGCCCAGGCGGCTGGGTTCTTCAAGGATCCGGCCAAGATCGAGCACCTGAAGAAAGACGCCGACCTCGATCCGCTGCGGTCGCGTGACGACTTCAAGAAGTTGTTGAAGGAGCTGGAGGAGAAAGCGAAAACGTCAGCCAAGTAAGTGTAACCCAGCGGGGCCTGAGCTTTCAGCGACTCAGCTGGCGGTGTGGATCGAAGCGGCACGGCCGGAGGGTCGCGCCGCGTTGATTGATGCGATGCTGACTGCCATGGCATACCACCGCGTCGGCGACCGCCCAGGGCGCTGGGAGCCGCGGGCGCGGAAACGTCGGCCGAAGCCGGGCGCCCGCCTGACGCAACCCCGAGCCATTGCCAGACTGCCCCACAATCGCTCGAAATGGTCGTAGGGCGTCAGGGCAGCCGTCGGAGTCGCTGAACCAGATCGATCGCGCCGTCGCTTAAGCTAGTGCCATGCGTCGATCAGACCGACGCGCCAATCAGTGGCGGGGATTGACCCTCGATCCTTAATGCTCTAGTAAAATGAGGGGGATGGATTGGAGGGACGCTGACGGGGGAGGGAGATGCATGCCGACCAATCATGAAGCGGTCACCCTGACCCGGACGGAGCTTATCGCCTTCTGCGAGGAGTTCCTGGCGCACCCCTACCTCTGCTACACCGAACACGGCCAGCACTGCCGCTTCGCGTCTCGCCTCTACCAGGCGATACCGGCAGGAGAGCGATACCAGACGCTTGGCGGCCTGCGGATGTGCCGGGTTCAGAAGGAGTACCCGACCCACAAAGATTTGTCGAAGTCCCGCCGGCAGCACTGGGACGTGTCGCTGATCGCCAAGGCGGCCGAGCTGCCCCGCTGCCAGTGGCCGCACGACCACCTCCCACTGGCCACCGTCGTCGAGTTCGGCCTGAATTGCGACCTTGACCACCTACAGGACGACATCCAGCGTCTCTCGCACCGCGACTCGAACGTGCACCAGGGGTTCGCCGCCCACCTGTTCCGCCTATCCGCGCCGCGGGAGCGACCGTCGGCCCGGGACTGGTCGCCCAATTCCCGGCTCCTTCACGCGAAAGAAGTCATCCAGCCGCGCTTGGCCGATACGATGATCGAAGTTTACCTCGGGGTGTTCGACCCGACGAACACGAACCCAAACGGGCTGTGGCGTATCACCGCCAGCAAGATTGTCACGCTTACCTCGGCCGGGCTGCCGCCTGAAGCGGCAAGTCTCCCGGAAGATCAGACTGAGAATATCTACCTGGACTCGTAAGGCCCGGACGCAACTCACGGGCCTATGCCGGGAACAGACAAGATGAAGTGCTTCGCTGCCCCCTCCGCCCGCTGGCCCCAGCGCTTGCTGGTTCTTTTTTAGGTTGGATAGTTGCATTGATTTTGACACGGGGGGATGGTTGAGATTGTAAGATTGAACTATTACTTAGATTCTTTTCTTTTCGGGGACCAGTTATGTCAGGAAAAAGGATAGATCATTTCGATAAATATTTTCAATATACGGGAAGTTCGTACATTCATAGGTCGAGAGAGGAGATAGAAGCAGAAATCAGACAAATTATACTCAAGTTTCAGTTGGATAGACTAGACAGGGAGCAGAGACTAGCAGATGAACGTCAGGAGAGAGAACAGAAAATCCGAGAGATAAACACAATTGTAGCCGTTCACGGCGATAGTTATGATTCTGACTATGTTCAAACCCCATAGTCCTTGCTGATGGTAGTAGGTAGTGCCGTTT
>JBGQLF010000566.1:0-6880 GCA_041499985.1 Gemmataceae bacterium | reverse complement strand
CGCGGGCCATCCAGCGGCCGCGCCGTGGGCGAGAAGGCCCGTCAGGTCGGCCGCGCCGGTCGCGGTGCGCGCTCATGCTTTTACGGTTATTAATCGTATCTGCATCCGTTTTGACCATGCCAAGATCGCGGAAAGTGCAGATCTATACATCGGCGTCTTGAACACCGGGACTGCCTGGAGTGCCGGAGACCTTGCCGTCGCTGCTGCCCGGCGCCAAACCAGCGGCGCCTCCGGGGGGAGTGCCGCCGTCGCCGCCAGCTCCAGGCACCTCTTCGCCGCCGCCGGCACCGCCAAAGTGAACGCGATCTTTTGGGGCTGCTTGCTCACCGACTGCGTCTGGAACGAGCTTCTTGTAGAGCGGATGGTGGCGAATCGAGTCCAGATCGCGATCGGCCGTCAGCCTGGAGAAGTCCTTGAAGCCGGCGGTGATCGCTTCCTGGAGTACCTGCACCGCTTGCTCAACATAGTGATCCTGCTCGGCCCGCGGTTCGGCGGACAAGTCGCCCTTGTCCTTTGTGACGGCCGCTGCACAGAGGGCCAGCTCACAGGCGACGCCATACAGTTCGGCCGGATCTTTCTCCCAGAGCTCCTTCCGCTTCAGGGCGATGGCAGCGACTTCGGCCAAACCGCCCAGGTCCCGTTGCAGACGGCACAGGTTCCGGTAGTGATTGCTCAGACTGTGGCGGTGCTGGGCCAGCTGAGGCTCCCCGGCATAGACGATTTGCCAATGGCCCACACCCCTTTGGTAGGAGGTCAATGCTTCCGTGTGCTGGCCCAATTGTTCCTGCGCCTGCCCCAGCTTGTGCAGAGCCTCTGCCAGATTCTTTTGCAGGCCGAGGCGATCGGGATCCGCGCGGCACATTCTCTCCCAGATCTGGACCCCTTTCTGCGAAGCCTGAATAGCTTCCTCGGGACGCGCCAGTGCCCGGAGAAGCTTGCCCATCTCCACGTAACTGCGGGCCAGGTAACGCTGCGAGCGTGTATCGTTTGGTTGTTGACGCACAAGCTGGTGCCGGATGCGCGCCGCTTCTTCGAGCGACTCCAGTGCCTCGGCACGCCGCTGCAAGGGGGCGAGCAGTCGGCCTGCGTGGTAACAGCTGGAGGCGAGAGCATCGAGGAGTCGGGGCTCGGTCGGAGCGTCCTCGACCAATCTCTGAAAGCCACGGCGGGCTTGTTGGTACGAGTGAAGTGCGGCGGCCCACTGCTGAAGTTGGCGCTGCACATCTCCAACAGCAAGGTAGCAATGATTCAGGTGCCGTTGGTACTGTGGGTACTCGCCGACAAGGCGCTGCCAGGACACAATGGCCTGTTTCTGGGACTGGATCGCCAGGGCGGGCTCGCTGGCCGCTCGATACAGTCCGCCCAGGAGGCTGTATGTCTGTGCCACGAAGCGCTGGAAGCGCATCTCCGAGGAGTTTTCCTGAACCAGTTGCTCGCCCAGTTTGAGGGCCTGCTGGCAGAAGTGAATCCCTCGGAGGGGTTGTCCTTCGGGGGCCCGTTGTGCCCGAGCAAACTCGAGGTAGGTATCCGCCAGGCCGTATCGAAATAGGCGGGAGGACGGATGGTCGCGGACCAGTTGCTCGCAAAGGTTCAAGGCCGTCTCGAACGCCTCCGAGGCTTCCCGCCTCTTTCCCAAGCGGTTTTGGGCTACGCCGAGATAGGTATACGCTCTGGCCAGATCGCCTGCAATACTCGGGTCGGCGGCGCGGTGCTGTAGCAAGCTTTGATAGTGCCGGATGGCATCTTCCAGCAGCGCCTTGCGTGCCGACCACACCGTGGCGGTCTCCGGTGGCGTTATCTCGGACAAGTGCGCGAAATCGACAACCGCGCGATAAGCTTGGCGAAAATTCTCTTCGGCCTCGACGCGCAGGTGTTCCGCTTGGTCGAAGTTCGCCTCGGCCCGCCACCACTGCCAAGTCACGGCGGCAGAGCCCAGCGCCGTGACTAGCACCAGGGCCGCCCCTAAGCTCGCCAGCACCGGCTTGCGGCGGCACCAGCGCCACAACTTCCCCGCGGGACGCAACGGCCGCGCGTGCACCGGTTGGCCCGCCAGGAAGCGGCCCAGGTCGGCCGCCAGGTCCGCGGCGGTGGCATAACGCCCGGCCGGTTCCTTGGTCATCGCCTTGAGGCAGATGGTCTCTAGGTCACGCGGGATGCCGTCATCGAGCCGGCGCGGTGGCCGCGGCTCATCCTCCAACACCTGCGTGAGGACCATGCGACCGTGGCCGGGAAAGGGGAGTTCCCCGGTCAGCAACTGGTAGAAGACAACACCCAGACTGTAGACATCGCTGCGGCCATCGACTTGGTGCGCCTCGCCGCGAGCCTGCTCGGGGGACATATAGGCCGGGGTGCCGAGCACCTGGCCTTCGATCGTCAAGGTGCTCTCGACCGCCGCGCGTTTGGCCAGCCCGAAATCCGTCACATGCGGCCGGTCTTCCCGATCGAGCAAAATGTTGGACGGCTTGACATCGCGGTGAATGACCCCCTGGTTGTGGGCGTGGTGCAATGCCTCCGCCACCTGAGCGACCAGTTCGGCACTCTGGCGAAAGCTCAGACGGCCGGCGCTGAGGCGCTGCGCCAGGGTCATTCCGGGGACGAATTCGCTGACCAGATAGCAAGTGCCCTCGATGACCCCCGCCTCGTAGACGGCCACGATGCTCGGATGCCGCAACTGGGCCGCGCTCCGGGCCTCGCGCAGGAACCGCTCCACCTCTTCGGGATCCAGGAAGGTGTCTCGGCGCGGCACCTTGACGGCCACGGTACGCTCCAGCGCGGGGTCCCACGCCTGGTACACGGTGCCGAAGGAACCCTTCCCAAGAGGCGCGCGCAGCTCGAAGCGGCCCAGACGAACCGGGTCCTCCAGCCCCGCAAAGTCGAGGCCTTCCCGAGATGTGACGCTCTCAGGAGGAGCACGGGCGCTTTCGTTGCCCGAGCAGTCCGTAGGGTGCTGAGTGGGACCAGGGGTAGGGCGGTGCGGGTGAAGATAGAGTAGTTCGCCTTGAGCCGGCGCAGACCCCAGACCTTGCTTCAGCTGCTCGCCGTACTGCGGAAACCGGTTCACATATTCGGCGACGGTGGGACCCGGTTGGCGACCGCGCAAGTCGTATTCGGCCGTGATCAGATCGAGGACTGCTGCCGGAGCGCACGCGAGGGTCGGGTAGCGCTGTAAATACACTTCGACGCGAACCGCCTCACCCGCCTTGAGTCGGTACTCCAGATCGGTTTGAACCAGCGCCAACAGCACCGCCAAGCGGAGCGGATCGTCGTGCCGGAGGTAGGAGTCGATGGTCGGCCGCTCGCCGCGTTGCCAGGCATCCTCGAAGGCGTCGGTCTGGCGTTCGAGACGAACCCAGTCGCCGGCCGAGAGCTCGTCGAAGGGCGCGTGGCGCCCGCTGCCAGGAAGATCGCAGCCAGGAGATACCTCAGACATGGGTTTTCCCCCCGGCCCAGGATAGGAGCAGCGCCCGTTACGCCACTTCCTCATCGCGGAGGCGACGCAGCTGGTTGCGCACGCGATGGATCGTTCGCCGCACTGTACACTCGGCCCGGCCGACCTGCACACTGATTTCGGTCACTGTATACCCTTGCAAGGCGCTTTGCAAGATCCGGCGATCGCGTTCATCCAGCCCGTGCATCAACTGCTCGACGGTTTCCCTGAGCATGGCGGCTTCCGAGGGCGTCGGCTCGCGGGCCCGCGCCATGTTGAGGAGGTCGGATTCTTCCTCGGCTCCCACGCTGGCTTCGCGCTGCACATCGCGGCGGGCCGTCTGGTAATACGCCCGGCAATTGCTGCATTTGCGGACCGTGATGACGGCCAGAATCCCCCAGACACTCTCCCAATCGATGAGGTCGAACTGGCCAGCGCGCTGTCGGGTGAAGAAACTGCGGTAGACCGACTGCACCACATCCTCGGGATCGACCTTGACGCGCAACTTCTCGTCGAGTTGGCTACGAGCCAGGCCGATCAGGCGCCGGGCGAAGCGATTGAAGACTTGGCCTGCCGCGTCGCGGTCGCCGCTCTGAAGCAAGCTCATCAGGTGGTGAAACGATTCCTCGGCATTCATGACCGCCTCGACCGCGTCGTCCTGCAAGGGGCATTGCATTATCCGCCGACGGACCGGCCGCCGCAAGCGTTTTGACCGAGCGATTCTTTGGCTCTGATTGGGTTCTGCTGATCGGGGGCAGATTCTTGCTCATGTTTTCCGCGCGATCTTGATTTCCCTAATAGGGACATCGCGCCACCGAAGCGCAGCTCCGGAGAAGCTCCGAGTCTGCACCGCGGGAGTCCGCATGCAGTACCGCTGACCTCCACGACCTGACGCTTTCCCACAGGTCCCGTGTTTCCAGGAACGGTGGCGCAGCTATTCCTGGGTGATACCGTGGATCAAGACCACACCGGCTTCGAGAGCAAGGCCTCTGAACAACGGATGGTCGATTACGAACGAGGAGCCTCTCATGCACCGTCCACTGAACATCGCCACGCCGAGCAAGACAAGCTGGCTGCTCATGGCTATCCTGGCACTTGCTGTCAGAAGCCCAGTCCAGGCTCAGTCGGCGGACAAGACTACCGGGAGCCCCGTCCAGGCTCAGTCGGCGGATAAATACAACGATGATGATCTCAGGTATCTCATTCAAGCAATCGAGCCGAGCAAACCCTGGGAGGAACGGTTACAGGCATTGCAGGTATTAAAAAAAGCGTGTCCAAGTTCAAAGGCGCTTCGAGAGAAGGTCTTATATTCATACAAGGCCGCCGTACCGGGCCTCTTGGGCATCCTCAAGAATACACAGCCACAGACGGAGGACCTCTATGAGTTCGGCAACGGAGCTGTCTCTCCTAACCTGACCGAATACCACGGGAGACAAGGAGTCAGGCGCCGCTTTGACCATGGTCTGGAGATTCGGCGGGCAGCCCTCGAAGTACTCCAGACTTTCGACACGAGCAGCATCCCGGATTTCCTGCCCGCGCTGATGGAGTGTCTCAGGAACGTACCGGCTTATCGACTTATACAAGTAGACGGATTCAATACAAGAGATGGGGCACTGGATCGGCGGGTGATCGACTTCTGCAAGGACCTTGTGCGTAGCTTGGGCCGTTTCGGCCCGGAGGCCAAAGAGGCCATTCCCCTGCTCATGCCAGTGCTAGAGGGCCGATTTGCCGGCTGCGATGAGGACGATCAAAAAAAGCTTCAACTCCGGCCCGACTTCCTTGAGGAAGCTATTCAGGCCCTGGGAGAGATTAGCACGGGCGAACAGAACGTTAGAGATGCCCTGACAAGATTAAAGCTCAGGTCGCCGGGAGGTCCAGGAGATAAACCACTTCCTGGGGCGTACGACGCGGCAATAGCTCTGAAGAAGATCCAGGACCGGATGACCGAAATGCGGGCGGGCGGAGTCACTCAGCCCGGGGAGCCGATTCCGCAACTACCGCGGCGTGGTGTACCGGCACCAACTGGTACTGAACCTACTATCGAATCGCCTACCAAGGACGAGGCCAGGATTACTCGTTTCGTCGCCCTGTTGAAGGATGACAACCCCGTCGTGCGTAAAAGGGCGGCCATGGCTTTAGGGCAGATGGGGCCCGAGGCGGCGAAGGCCGTTGCAGCGCTCGAAAAAGCTCTCAGCGACAGCGACGTCCGGGTAAAAGCCGCGGTCGCTTCGGCCTTGGAAAGAATTGACCAGCCCAAAACGCTTCTATCCCTGACCGCGATCGTGAAAGACAAGAATCAGGACCCTGAAAAACGTTCTCGAGCTTGCGAGGAGTTGGCCAGGCGTTTCCCCAAGGAGGGAGCGACCCGGACGATACTGGACGAGGCTCTCGCCGACGCGAATCCGAAAGTCTCCGCAGCGGCGGCCGCCGCCTTGGAGACAATCGATGAGGTTCTGCGCAAGACAAACAGGGAGGGGAAAAAGCCAGCCAGCGCGCTCAATCCGGTCGCCGTCGACGGCCGTCAGGAGGCTGCCGCAAAAAACGAGTTGGAGGGGGCCTGGACCCTCGTCGCCGTCGAGGTGAACGGGCAGAAAGTGCCTGAGAAGGTCCTCAATCAGGCCAAGGTCGTCGGCACCATCAAGGGCGACAGGCTCGCCCGTAAGGAAGGCGATCGGACACTGGAGGAGGGGACCTTGGTGATCGACCCGACCAAGGAGCCGAAGACCATCGACAGTTGGGCAAGCGACACCGTCGAGAAGAAACACATCGCTGACATCGAAGGCGTGGCCAAGTCCCTCTGGAGCAAGACCGAGACGACAATCCTGTTCCGGAACAAGACCGAGCAGACCGTGAAGGTCTACTGGCTCGATTACGAGGGGAGGCGGCTCCTCTATTTGACCCTGACGCCCGGGGAAACAGGGAATACGGTACGCACCTTTCTGACCCATCCTTGGCTGGTGACCGATGAACAGGAGAGACCTTTGGCTCTCTACTACCCCGACTGCAAGCCTCGCACGGTGGATATAGGCCGCCTGGAGAATCCAGCTTCTCGAATGCTCAGAGGCATCTACAAGCTGGAAGGAGAGACGTTGACGGTCTGCCTTGGCCCTCCCGGCGGGGAACGGCCCAAAGAGTTCAAGCCAGAGCCCGATTCTGGACTCCAGCTCATGGTCTTCAAGCGTGCTGACGGCGGCTCCGGCAAGTATCCGGTCGAGGGCAAGGTTTTCTGGACTGACGGAACCCCAGCCAAGGAGCTGGCCGGCGGCATGGTGGTCTTTGAGTCCACGCAGGCTCCGGTGAGTGCCCGCGGGGAGATCACGAAGGATGGCTCGTTCCAACTGACCACCGACGAGAAACCAGACCATGGCGCCGCGCCTGGATCGTACCGGGTGCGGATTCAGCTCTCGCATGATGACGATCGTCCCGAACCCCCGTTGCCGATGGCAGCAAAAT
>JBGQLF010000565.1:0-6893 GCA_041499985.1 Gemmataceae bacterium | reverse complement strand
GGGTCGTTCATGACCAGACTCCAGGAACACAGCGCCAGGGGAGGACCGGACCGTTCCTGGTATCATCCCCAGATAGGGACGGAAACACAACCGGCAGCTGCAAAATAAGACTGATGATTACTCGGACAAATTCCTAGTGGTATCGTTCGCTTGGCTTTCACGGCCATTGGCTGATCGGCTTTATCACTGGCGGGCCGAGCCTGGCTCAGCTTCGCAGCAGCCCGATGGTACTCCAACTCGATCTCGCCTCCGATCCGCTCACCTGGCAGTTCCCACGGCGTCGAGCCGGGAAACAATCGCGGCCATTCGCGAGACGCACAGGCACAGGTCTTCCGGGGACACTCCGTCAACTGAGACAGTCAGATGCTCACGGCCGATAGCTATCCTGATGGCCGTTGCCAGCAATCGAGCGTACTCAAACGCGAAGAGCGTCGCACCGGGGGCGACCAGCCCAACCTCAGACACTACTCCAGAAGACTCCGCCGTAAGGTACTCCAGCGCGTCGCCAAGATCGCAGCGGTAAAACTCGCCGATGCACACGAAGAGGCTTTGGAGCATCCGCCCAAAGCCGTCCGGCTGGACGAATCCCGGCAGCCGGGTTTGCCAATAAGCTGCCCGATGCAAACGCAACGCAGTATCAAAGGTGCGAGTCGCCAAGTCGAATGCGGCATGTAGCGTGGTTGCGTTGGGCATAGTCTCTTTCGGTGCGGACGGTCCTTGTTGTCCCGAAACGGCGGTACCAACCCAATAGTCGCACAGCGACCGCAAGGGCGGACTTGGCTTCTTGGACTCTGACGCTAAGTTTGCGGAGTTGCCTGGCGAATGCCGCGACCTTTGCGCGGCTTCCTGTTGGCACGATTGGCCCAGTGCTTCTTGATTGCGGCGATATCCCAGAACACCAACCCGCCCAGTCGAATTGGAGGTGGCAAGTCGCCTCGCTGGACGAAGTTTGAAATGGAGCGCTCGTGACAGCCGATGTAGCTGGCCAGATCGGCGCGGCTCATGAGCTTTTCGCGTTTGGCTAAGAGGTACTGGCCGAGCCAAGCTGCGAGAGCATCAACGATGGCTTGGACATCTACTGGCGTCAGTACCGAATGATTGGCTTGAGGTTCATCCAAGTGGCTGGGGCGATCGGGCGTGTAGCCCTCCTTGGCTCCAATGATTAAAACTCCTATCCTATCCAACAATCGCATCTTACCATAACCTGCCACCAGGCTGCAAGGTCGGCCGCAAGTTCGTTCGGCTCGATAGTTGCTGTGCGTGGGAGGGGCAGCCGTGGTTCTAGCACCGAGCAGTAAGGCTTGACACCCAGTGGTCAGCCATCATGCATGAGATTGGATCGCGTTCAGGACCTCACGGATGATGCGCTTTGGGAGGGATCAACATATCGGCAATAACTTGGCAGGCAATCCGTCACCAACCTGGCTTCTCTAAGCTGCCAAATCGTGCTATACGGCTGCGCATCACCTGGACAACGTAAACGCCGGAAACCCCTGTAAGTTCAAGGATTTCCGGCATTTGCGTTCACTACCTTTGTAAGCCCTTCCGAAAAACAGACGTTTTTACAAAGGCTGACGGGAATGCGGCCCTCCCACGCTCAGTCTCGTGAAGACGCAAGTGGTATTGGGACAGTAGCTTCCGTGATTCCTTCTCAGTGCGTTGCGTGCTTGGCATGGCGCTTGCATTAAAAACCACTGACCTGACCGAGAACGCTAGAAGCCAAGGCCAGGTACGTGCGTTGGCACCGAGTTGTTCCCCCGACAGCTTGGAGCGGATCCCCCCCGTCCGCGGCCTGGATTCGGAATCGTCGCCGGAGGTGCCCGACCTCCCGACCCTCGATGGTTCCGAGTCCGCCTCCGACGCCTACCTGGGACGGCTTCTCCTGCCGCTTTCCCTTCCTTGAACTCTGCCCGCTGAACCCCGGGCCACTCGTTCCCCCACGAGTGGCCCTCTTCTCTTTCTCCAGCCGCCGGTCGTGAACGGCACGGCCAGACATTCCTCCCCAGAACAAGTATCCGAGTTGTAATGCATTGCGTTCCCCCTCTCGCCGGCTCGGTCCACACACGCAGGGAAACCTCTCTTGCCGAAAAAGGCTCATCTGGTCGATAATCCTGCCACAGCGAAGAACAAGGAGGTTCCGCTCATGATTCGAAAATACCAGCCTGCCGAAGAGGTGGAGTTTTTTAATCTCCCCATGGCCCAGTGGGTGATCCGGGTCTTGAGCCTGTTGATCGCTGTGGTCGGGGAGGAAAGTCTCCTGGGATTGATCCTGCGGCAGACCCGCTCCGAAATTGCCAGCCTTGTCCAAGACGAACAGCCCACCAGCGACTAGCCAAGCGACTCAGGACTCCAGTCCGGCTGATCCACAGACCACGGGCAAAGCAAAGGGGCTATTCATGATTATCGAATCGTGAATAGCCCCTTTGCGAGACAGAACGCTCGGCAGGGGAAGAATCGTGAGGTCATGAACATGCCCCTGCTGTCAAGCGGAACGCATCCTGGGTTCGGCTAACCATATCATAGGCCCGCTTTGTCAGCGCTCGGGACCCGCTGGTGTGCACCAAGAATTCTGCGTCGTATCAGGCCAAGCTGGCGAAGTTTCATCAGGATCAAGAGCATCTGGCGACGCTCCGCGCGCTCCAGGCGAGCTTGCCGAAATGAAGCAGCTGCAACGTTGACGAGCGCGGTGTGGCGCGAGGGGAAGACCGCCGGAATTGGTTCGTGGAAAAGGGACTGTCTCCAGGGATTCAGGAGGCCCCTCCACCTCTAGGACGCCGTCCCGTAGCCGTTGCGCCCGTAGCGCCGTCTCACGTTGCGGTATTGGTGCAGTAGCTGAAACAGGGAGGAGCCACCGGGCAGGCCGCGCAAGCCGACTTTGAGGGCCGCTTCCATCCCCGCCCAGGTCTCCCCCGGCGCCTCGGGGATCGGCCCCGAGATGTGCTTGGGCCACGTGCCGGTGCGCCGGTAGTAGGCATCGGCCCAGGAGACAATCGTGGCGATCCGTAGCTTGGGCAGGTCCTTGCGGTTGCGCACGCCCCGGTGCTTGGCCAGCAGCCGAGCCAACGACGAGCCGCCGGGCAGGCCGCGCAGGCCATCCACCAAGGCCGTCGAGACCGCGGACCACGTTTCCCCGCAGGCATCGTGGATTGGGCCGGAATCCAGCGTCGGCCAGCTGCCGGTGCGCGCATAATGAGCATCGGCCCACGCCAGGATCTGCTTGTAGCTGAGCCGAGGTAGGTCCTGGGGGTTGCGCACGCCCCGGTGCTTGGCCAGCAGCTGGGCCAGCGACGAGCCGCCGCGTAGGCCACGCTTTCCATCATAGAGGGCCTTTTGCACGGCCAGCCACGTTTCCCCGGGGGCTTCCAGGATGGGGCCCGACTTACTCATCGGCCATTGACCCGTGCGCCTGTAGTGCGCATCCGCCCACCTGAGGATCTGCGTGATCGTGAAGTGCGGCAGGCGCGCGGGGTTGCGGACTCCTCGGTATTCCGCCAACAGCTGAGCCAGGGACGAACCGCGGGGCAGGCCGCGCCACCCCTTTTGCAAGGCTATGTTCACGGCCTGCCACGTTTCGCCGATCGTGGCGCCAATACGCCCGTCGTCCCTGCGAGGCCATCTGCCCGTGCGCTCATGGAAATCGTCCATCCAGGCGAGAATCTGGGACAGGTACAGTACCGGCCGGCGCATGTCTTTGCCCCTGAGAAATGAAAGTTCGCGGACGGCCGCCCTTACCGGGCTGCCCAACAAATTCTAGCTCCTGGTTAGCCCACCAAGCGAGGGAACAGTGTCGGGAGCCTTTCCCGAGCCGGAAAGGTTCCTGACACCGTTTCCTTCCCGTCGCAGATCTCCAAGGGCTGCTGCGCTGGGAAGCGGTTGAACAGTCGGACAAAGCCGACCTGGTAGGCAAACCCCAGGCGATTGTGGGCGCGGCGGCACTTGGCGACCTCGGCCAGGTCGGCCGCGCTCAGGGTCGCGTCGCGCACCATCTGTGCCCGCGAGAACGAGGATGTCATCATGAGAGGCTTGGAGTGGTCTAGAAAAACGAACGTCTTTTTAGACGATAATTGACTGGGTAACGAACTCAATAGTATAGTCAATATCCGTAAAATAAAACTCGTTTTCCCCTTTTCGTGGACGATGACGTGAAAACGGTTGCCTACTTGCGCGTCTCTACCGGTTCTCAGGACGTGGCCAACCAGCGGCTCGCCATCCTCGACTACGCGCGGCAGAAACACTTCGCCATCGATCGGTTCGTGGAAGTGCAGGTCTCCTCGCGGAAGAGTCCGGCCCAGCGGTGCGTCGCGGAGCTGCTCGGCACGTTGCAAGAAGGGGACCGCCTGATCGTCAGCGAGCTGTCGCGGCTGGGCCGCAGCCTGGGCCAGGTGATCCAGATCGTCGATGAGCTGGTGCGACAGAAGATTCTCTTCGTCGCTGTCAAGGAAAGCATTCGCTTCGAGGGTAAGCAAGACCTGCAGACCAAAGTGATGATCGCCCTGTTCGGGCTATTCGCCGAGGTCGAGCGGGACCTGATCTCCGAACGGACCAAGAAGGGGCTCGCTGCCGCCCGAGCCAAGGGCCGACTGCTCGGTCGCCCTAAAGGATCGCTGGGCAAGTCGAAGCTCGACGGCAAGGAGGCGGAAATCCGGCTGTTGCTGGAGAAGGAAGTGTCCAAGGCGTCGATCGCCAAGATTGTCGAGGTGTCCCGGACCGCCCTCGTTCACTTCATCCAGACCCGGAAGCTCGCACCGAAGGCATCAAAGGGTCGCGATCGGAAGAACATCCCTTCAAGGATATGTTTACAGAAGATCTGGCCGGTACCCGTTACTGGTCGGTGTTGATGACTTCACCACCTCGGCTCGTGCTGAGCGCCCGCCAAATGTCGATGCCGATCGTATCGCGGATAAAGCGCACGCTACCATCGCACATGGATGCGTTTAGCCCGCCGGAGTGCAGGCTCCTGGCTCCCATCAACCGCGCCGCCGTGGGCGTGGAGGTGAGGGTGCAAGGCATGAGCGGACTGAGGAGCGGGTTGCAGAAGCCGCCTGTGATGACGTCGGGCTGGGTGCTGTTGGGGCCGAAGTATGTCGTGAACCCAGCCGCCCCGCCCCACCAGGTAAACCCGCGCAGGTCGTACCCTGGTGCGGGACCACCTTCTCGTCCCTGAATGGCCTCCGACGCCATCAGCGTAGTGCTGGTCCCATCGGTGATTTCCGCAAGCTTGCGCGTCCGGCCCATCTTCCCAGCAGCCGCGTCCGGCCCCCGTGGTGGGGGCGGGGCATCCCACGGAACTGTCGAGTCCGAGTTGAGATCGGAGCTTTCGTACCAGCCGAACGGGGCTCCCAGAAATGGCGTGCAGCCGGCAGCCCCGACCGTGCACCCAAGCGGCAGCGGAACCTGGTAGAACGTGGTGTTTCCCGCGTTCAGGACGTAGTTGTGCTTGGTGAAAGTGGCAACATTCACGCCATTGCCTAAGACCACCCACGATTGAGGATCGTCGCTCGGGCAGGTAAACGCTTTAAGCCGCGTCGTGATGACTTGGGTGTTTACGCCAGTATGGTACCGTGGGCCCGAGTAGTTCAGCCCACCAAAGTTGACGTAGAGCTTGCCCAGGTTCTCCTGCTCGACAAACATCAGAATCGGCATCATCCAGGTGCCCCAGCAGCAGCCGTTCTTGCCCACCCCGGGCAGGAACGTCCCGTACGTACTCTCGTAGTTCGCGTTGGCCAAGGCAATCTGCTTGAGATTATTCTGACAGGACATGCGGTTGGCGGCCTCGCGGATCTTTTGCACCGCGGGCAGCAGCAGGCCGATCAGCACCGCGATGATGGAGATGACGACCAGCAACTCAACCAGGCTGAACCCGCGATGACGGACAGCCATGACTGCCCTCCTTCAAAGGACTTTTCAGGAGAAGATGACACCGGATCCATCTCCACTCGGAGGCCTGCATCATGGGTCCGCGGCTTCGTTCGCCGCTGCTGGGCGCCCGTGCCCGGCGGCATCCATCGGTTCCATCTTGTAGCACCCGGGATGGCGTCTGCGGAACGCGCGCCAGCGTTGGAGCCATTCCTCGGCCGTCAGGTTGGTCACGCCGCCGCTTTCATGGACCCGCTGTCCGGAGACGAGTTCCGCCCAGGTACACAGGTCGTCGGCGTCTAGCTCGTTTCGCGCGGACAGGGCGCCGAGAGAAAATACCTTCAATGTGTCCATGAAGCCACCGACCACCGCGTAGTTGCCGTTCGGCGTGACCTCCACGCTCAACCCGAAGCCCCCCAGGGCGAGCGGCGGCGTGATGGGCTTGCCGGTCCGCCACTCCCAGACACGCATGGTTTTATCGTCACTGGCGGTCAGGACCCAGCGGCCATTGGGGTGAAACGCCACCGCGTGGACCTCGTACTCATGGGCGAAAGGGGGACAGACCAGTTGGCGCGTGCGCCAGTCCCAGAGCCAGGCCATGTTGTCCCGACAGGCGGTCAACACGTGCTGACCATCCTGACTGAACACCGCCTTGAATACATGGCTGGGGTGCGGCAGGGGCTCGGCGACCGGCTGGCCGGTGGCAACGTCCCAGATCCGCGCGGTTCGGTCCCCGCCTACCGTCACCAGGAGTCGGCCATCGAGTGAAAACTGCGCATCGAAACAGACTTTCGGATGTTCGAGGGCTGCGTAACGCTCCTGGCCCGTGGTGGTTTCCCACACCTGGACGCTCGAGTCGATGTAATACGTCACGAGACTCTGGCCATCCGGGCTGAAACGGACCTTGCCGGGGTTAATGTAATCAACGACCCGGTAAGAGGCTAAGGAGCAGCCAGGTAACGGCGCTCTAACTCAGCGAGGTGGATGGGGCGCTGCTTCTTGGAGCGAGCGCGGCGCATGACCTTGCGGCGGTGCAT
>JBGQLF010000564.1:0-6917 GCA_041499985.1 Gemmataceae bacterium | reverse complement strand
GCTTTTCTTTGTTTTCCGACTCGGTGAGCACAATGTAGGACCGTTTGCCCCAGCGGGCGACGTACCCGCGGGGCAGCGCCGCCGCGAGGCTGCGATGGATCTCCGCAATCAACCCATAATGGAAATCCCCCCACAGATCGCTCCCCTCGATGAATGGGTCCATGCCTAGAAAGGGTGACTTCATCCGCATCTCCTCCCAGGACGACGAAGGGCACACCCCTTGACGATACCGCGACACCTCACGATGATCCAGGCGGATCGACGACGCCTGTCCTGCTTCCCTTCGAGCAGAGCCTCGGCCGCACGACCAGTCTGAAACGGATCGAACGGATACGAAAAATAGCTATTTTCAGAAAAGAATTGTGGCGAGTGCGGCCTCAGGCTGAGCGGCCTCCAAGGGTTTTGATTAGTTCGTATTCGTGTTATCCGTGTTATCCGTGGTTAAGCTTTCTTTCCCTTCGCCACGATGTCCGCCCAGTCCGGCGCCTCCAGGATCTGGGTCGTCATCCGCTCCAGGGCGGTGAGTTCGCAGAGGGCCTCGACCGACTCCTGAACGCCGGCTGGTGGGGGGCCGAGGCGAACCGTCCCGACCCGGAAGATCAGCGTCCGCGTCGCCTCCACCAGGCCTTCCCCTTCTCCCTTGGAGCGGCCCTCGACATAGCCCCCCGCCAGGATTTGGCGATACGTCTTGTCCTCGCGGAGCAGCGGTAGCACCTTCTCCAGAACACGGTGGACCAAGTCGGCCGGGTAGCGCAGGCCCATGTACCAGTACGTGGCCGACCACACCAGGGCGACTTCCTGGGGAGATTTCGCCCGACTGGCAACAACCGCCTCCATGCGCTGAATCACGTCGGGGAGCTGCTCCTCGCGGACGTTGCCCAAGGGCGCCAGCATGACCGTCCCCAAACCGGCGTTGAGGTACTCCTCCGGCGGTTTCTCCCAGACGCGCACGATCCGGTACGTGAACGTTTGCGCGAACTTCTTGCCGCGGACCGACGGCACCCGATACTGGCCCGTCAGGCCCGGTCCCTCGGCGTTCTGGAACAGGAGCAACACGATGCTCTCGACGCGCTCGATCCGGTACTTCTCGCGCAAGCGGCAATTGGTCTTGTAGATCTTCCGGTCCAGGTCGGGCTCGTGCCACTTCTGAAAGCGCAGGTGCATGATGATATGACGCGTGTCGAACCCTGTAGCTTGTCCCGCCGGGGAAGCCGGCGGCCCGGCACCCGGCAGGTACTGGGCCTTGAGCGCCTCGTCGAACCCGGCTGCTGGGGGCTCCGGGTTGAATTCGTAGCAGGACACGTACTCCGGCAAAGGCGGTGGTTGTTCGGCAGGCATCAGTCCGGCCGTCCACTCCGACCAGCCGGTCGCCTTTACCAGGCGTTCGGCCAGTTCGTGGAAACTCGCCAGGGCCAGGCGGTCCTCCAGGACGTCGAGGACGGCTTCGCTTCCATCTGCCGGCGGCCCGAACCGCTGCCGCGCCAGGCCGAGTAACAGCTTGCGTAGCTGCCGGCAGGAACCCTCCAAGTGGCCGCGTGCGCGGCCTTCCCGGTAGCCGGCTTCGTGGACAAAGATGGCCGTCGTGCTTTCCGGCATGGCAGAGCCTTTCCGCCAGACTGGCATTGTGTCGAGCGGGTGAGAGGATCACCCGCTCGACCGCCGCGAGCGCCGCGACCGGGCTGGCCTCGCCTTCCCGACCGCCTCCCTGCCCCGCAGCTGCTGTTCGAACCAGGCGGACTGTTCGGCCGTCAGCGGCGGGTCGAGCGGTTTGGCGTAGTCGATATCCTCACTATAGCGGCCGCGTTCGTAGATAACCTCGATCAACGGTTGCAGGGCGAGGGGGATGTCTGGATGCGGCTTGGCGAGGGGGATGGGAATCGTCGGCAGCGGCCGATCGAAGAAGGCCGGCCACACGCGGCAGCGCGGCGCTCTCTCCTCCCGCGCGACCAGCAGCGTGTACGGGCTAGCCGGCCACGGGTCGAGCATCGGCATCCGGTCGCCGCCACGCAGCAGGTCCAGCTCGACCAGATTGGCCTTGCCGAGTAACAAAGCTTGCCGCTTGCGCAGGTATTGTTGCCAGCCTTCGGAGCCGCGTCTCTTGTTGGACGGCGAGAGTACTTCAATGAATGTGACTGGACGATTTTCGTCGCTCAGATCCTGGATGCGGACGAATCGTTCTCGGTGTTGCTCATCGAAAAAGGCGCGCATCCACATGGGCTCGTCCTTTCCCTTGGGGCTTTTTGGCCCAGCCTGTGGCGCGCACGCTGCCAAAACGTGGGCCGGCGTGGGGTAGATGCAGTCCGCTTCCGAGTAGCAAAGCGCCGTGTACTCACGAGCTCCGATCCGCGGTGCGTAGCGTTCCGGTAGCACCTCACCGAGGTGGTGGGCGATGGCGCAGATCAGGCTGTGGGCAAAGTCGTCCCACAAGTCGCTCACTTCGATGAACGGGTCCATGCCGGGAAACGGCGACTTCATGGCTGGCTCCTCCCCAGGGGATCGGGCCCTCACTGCTTGGACAGTACCGCATCCCGGCTTCCGGAGCCAGCCGAACGAGGCCGCTCTGGCTCAGGACGGGCCTTTTCTGTTGTCAGGCTCCGCGGGGAGGAACTTCCCGAATTCGGGATGCCGGCTGCGGAACCCCTGCCAGCGCTGGAGCCATTCCTCGGCCGTCAGGTTGGTCACGCCGCCGCCGGCCTCGATCCGCTGACCGGACACGATTTCCCCCCAGACACACAGGTCGTCCGGCTCAAGCGGTGCAGGCGCCAGCCAGTCGTCGAGGTGGAAGACCGGCAGCGCGGTCAGGATGCCGCCACACGCGACCCGGCGGCCGTCCGGCGTCATGGCCAGGCTCACCCATAAGCCGCCATGAGTGAGCGGCGGACAGACCGGCTTGCCCGTACGCCACTCCCAGATCCGCAGGGTCTTGTCCATACCGGCGCTGAGTACGTGGCGGCCGTCCGGTGTGAAGGCCACGGCATGGACCTCGTGCTCGTGCTCGAACGGCGGACAGACAAGACAGCCGGCACGCCAGTCCCAGAGGCGAGCCATGTAGTCGCGGCAGCCGGTCAGCAGGTGCTGGCCATCGGGACTGAAAAGAGCGGTAAACGTCCAGTCTGGGTGGACGAGGGTAGCGAGCTTCTCGCCTGTCGCCAGCTCCCAGACGCACACCCGGTTGTCAAACGCGGCGGTGGCAACCAGCCGGCCATCGGGAGAGAACTGCACGTCCCGGCACCTCCCGTTGTGCTTGAGTTGGTGCTGAAGTTGGCCGGTGAGCGCGTCCCAGACACGCACCGAGTTGGTATCCGTATCGAAGGTCAGGAGACTGCGGTTGTCCGGGCTGAAGCGGACGGCCCCGTTCATGGTGGGGTGGATGTTGTCCAGATGGGGGGAATGCGCTAGCCATTGCCGGAGCGTCTTTCCGGTGGCCGGGTCGATCACCACCAGTTCTCCCTTGGCACCGATCACGGTCAGCTGCCGGCCGTCTGGGCTGTAGTCCAGCTTGCGCGGCTCGGAGGGCATCTGCAACGGCTCGTGCTGGAGCTTGCCGGCCCGCCAGTCCCACAACAGCAGGTGACCCGGTTGTTGCCCCGGTTGGGCCCTACGCTCCGCCGCGGAAGCGGCCCGAGAAACGGCAGCCGCCACCTGAAGGCCGTCGGGAGAGAAAGCGGCATCCAGAATGAATCCGTTCGCCTCCAGCGGCGGCCCGACGCGCTGACCGGTCGTGAGTTCAAACACCTGCGTGCTCCGCAGTGCGCAACCGAAATTACTCACTCCTGTGGGGAGCAGGAAGCGCCCATCGCGGCTGAGTCGGACAAAGGACTCGGCGCCCACAGACACGTGATAATCGCGGGGGTTGTCTGCGGGGAGCGCCCAGAGGCGGATCAACCCGCCGCGCTGGGCCGTGGCCAGGTGGCGGCCGTCAGGAGCGAAGGCCACACCACTGACACTCGTCGGATGCGTCCGGGGGCCACCCAGAGGCTCGCCCCCCGGGACCGACCATAGTCGCGCTGTACGGTCGCCGCTTCCCGTCAGCAACGTCCGCCCGTTCGGGCTAAGGGCGACAGACAGGACGGGCTGCGCCGCCCGATGCTCCAGGTAAGGGCTGACCGGCTGCGCGGACGCCACGTCGTAGATGCGGGCATGCGGCGTACCAGCCAGGACCACGTGCTTGCCGTCGGCGCTGAGGGCGATCGCAGTGAGGCGTTGACTGCCCGGCTCGCCGAACGGCAGCACGCGGAGGACCTGTCCCGTCTGAGAATCGCGCCAGGACGCCTCGCCCAGGTACACCGTGAGTAGCCCACGTCCTTCGTCGAGGAAAAGGGACGGGATGGGCGTACTACCAAGCTTCCGCGACCATGCGTGGTGGTGTGGCACGGGCGTGAAGAGGGGAGTGTTCTTCTCTGCAGGCACGGCGAAGACACGGCAGGAACGATCCTGGCAACCCGTTGCCAGCAGCTCGCCCTGGGGATGAAACGTCAACATCGTGATCGGCTCAGGGTGCTCCAACTCGGGTGTAGCGAAGGCCGCCTGACGGCAATCCCACACGCGCACCCGGTTGGCGGCGGCCAGGGCACAATAGCGCCCGTCGGGGCTGAAGAGCAAACGGGCGATGCGACCCGCGAAAGGCACGCGCTGCAAACACTCGCCGCTGGGGAAGCGGCAGATCGCGACCTCTCCTTGCGGCGTGCCGACGGCCAGGCTCTCTCCCGTGGCGTCCCAGGCCGCCGTGCTGACCACGCCTGGGTTGGCGGGAAAGGCTAGCTCTGCCTCCCGCTCCAGGTCCCAGAGCCGGCAGGTGGTTTCCTCGGTGGCCGGATCGAACCCGTGCGTGAGCAAATGCCGGCCGCCGGGATGGAAGGCCATGTTGTTCTCGACCCACTCGGCGGGATGAACCAAAGCGCGCACCGGCTGGAGGGCCAGCCGGCCCCAGGCGGCGGCCCGCGTGCGGTTGGCAACGGCCCGCTCGCGGTCGTCGCCGGCCAGCCGGGCCGCGTGCGCAAACCACAGCACCGCCTGCCGCGGATCGTCGCGCGCACTGGCAACCAGGCCGAAGGATGTGTACGTGTCGGCCAGCGTCAGCAGGGTGGTCCGGCGTGCGTGTTCCGCCTTCTGCCATTGCCAGAGAATGCCACCGATGCCTCCCAGCGTGAGAACCAGGATGAGCGCGGTCATGCCGGCCAGCAGCGGATTCCGCCGGCACCAGCGCCACAGGCGCTCGGCCTGGCTGATGCGCCGCGCCTGGATGGGCCGATCTTCCACGAAGCGTTTCAGGTCCTCCGCCAGCTCCTGGGCCGTCTGGTAGCGGCGAGCTGGGTCGCGCTCCAGCGCCTTCAGCACGACCGTCTCCAGGTCGCGCGGCACGGCGGGGTTGACCTTGCGCGGCCGCGGCGGCTCCGTGTGCATCACCTGAGAAGCCAGCTTGTGGCGGTCGGCCTCATCAAACGCCGGCCGCAAGGTCAGCAGTTCGTACAGCGTCAGCCCCAGGGCATAGAGATCGCTGCGCGCATCCGCCTGGCCCTCGAAACGCTCCGGCGCCATGTAGCGCAGCGTTCCCACCAGGTCCCCAGTCTGCGTCAGGTTCTCGCGATCTTCCGTCGCCTTGGCCAGCCCGAAGTCGGTGATCCAGACGATGCCCTGGGTATCAACCAGCAGGTTGGACGGCTTGATGTCGCGGTGCAACGTCCCCTGGTGGTGGGCATAAGCCAACGCCTCGGCTACTTGAATGCCGACGCGCGCCACGCTCTGCCAGTAGGGCCGACCCGAGTCCGAAGAAAACGATGAATGCTGAACGAGGAACGAGGAATGGCCAGAGGTTGGTGACGGCTTGGCCTCGGCGCAGGAACCCTTGCGAAGCTTTTCATGTTCATCATTCATCATTCCGCGTTCCGCGTTCTTCTGGAAGTGCCCGGTGAGCAGGGCCTGGGCCACCGCGGACGCTTCCTGGGCTTGCGTCCGATCGCGCGGGCGCCGGTCGTTCTCCGGCTTGGCCGGGGCGCCCGGTCGTGCCTGGCGCAGGCGGCGTAACTCTTCCAGGACCTGGTCGAGTCCCTGGCCCTGGATGAACTGCATGACGTAATAGTGCAGGCCGTTAGCCTCACCGACGCCGTAGACCGGGACGATATTCGTGTGGTGCAGCCGCGCCGCCGCCTTGGCCTCACGCTGAAAGCGCCCCAGCTGGCGAGGATCGAGCAGATGCTGCGAGGGCAGCACCTTGAGCGCGACGTGCCGGCCCAGCGAGACCTGCTCGGCCTCGTAGACGATGCCCATGCCGCCGCGGCCGATCTCGCGCAAGATGCGGTAATCGCCCAGGTGCTCTAGCGTTAGATCCTCTGCCCGCGCCAGACCTACATCCGCTCCCGTGGCATCGCCGCTGCGCGGTTTGAATTGCTCCATGAGCACCAGGGCAGGGAACAGCTCGCGGATCGCGTCGGCCCACTGCGGGTACTTGTCGGTGTACTCGGTCAACGAGGGATGCTCGCCACGGCGCTGTCGTGCGGCGAACTCCTCAGCGAGTTGGTCCACGGGATTGCGCTCGAAACTGGACGCGGTCATAACAGAACTCCTGAGGGTATTGGCTCCACTTCCTCTCCCCAGCAGGGAGGTGATCTCCGCAGCGGCGCTTGTCCCCGGCCGCCGACCTCGTTAGCATGGGCAGCCATGGCGTTGTACTGGCATCCCTTCCTGGCTGACCTGCTGCGGCACCGCTACGCCGACCGCCTCCTCATCTACGAGCTGCGGACGCGGCAGAGTGTGACATTGTGGCTGGCCGCCTCGCAGTTTGCGGCCTGGTTCAATCCTGGTGCTTGCCAGGTAGCACGCTTGTGGCGGGGACATTTGTAAATTGCCACCGTGGTGCCGGGCCCGTTGAAAAAAGGCGCCCCACCCACCTTAACAGCAGTTTAACAAAGCCCGGTTTG
>JBGQLF010000563.1:0-6921 GCA_041499985.1 Gemmataceae bacterium | reverse complement strand
GTGGCCACGCTGAGGATCATTGGCGCTCTTCGGCCCGGAGTTCTTCTTGTAGGTATTCCTCGGTCTGCGAGCCCGACTACCTGCGTGTTGACGTCAGTCGCATGAGTCGCGGCTCCCTCTCCTGGCAACGCATTGGCGCTTGAGGAGAGCGTTGCTCCCTCGGATCGTGCGGGTGTCCACGTCGCGACTCCCATAGGGGACGATTATGAAGCGGCGTCCGATTCGGCTTCGCGGGGTCAGCGCGCTGATCCAGGGCAAGAGCTGGGAGTCGGAGGACCTCCTCCAGATTGGCCGGCTGGACGACCTGGAAATCGTCTTGGATGTCCCCTCCATTAGCCGCCGCCACGCCGAAGTGGCGCTGACGGACCAAGGCTGGGTGGTCCGTGACCTGGGCAGCACGAACGGGACCTTTCTCAATGGCACCCGGATCGGCCGCGCGGATCAGAAGCTGAGCCAGGGAGACGTCCTCGTGTGCGGGGACCTTAAGTTCGCCGTGGAGATTCGGGAGAACAACGGTCCCCCGGACGAAGATCCACGCGAACCGCGGGCACGGCTGGCGAATGCGTCCCCAGCCTCTGGGGAGCACGCCCTCGCGCTTGTCGCCGGGGACCCCAGCCAGCTGGTCTGCGACTCCGAACGACTCGTGACTCTCCTTCGGATTGGTCGCGATTTCTCTCACGACACGTCGCTGGATGACTTGTTGGGTTCGATCCTGTACGACGCGCTGCATGCCCTCCGGGCCCAGCGTGGTTGCATCGCCCTCGTCGAGGCAGGAACCGGACAACCGATTCCAAGAGTCTGTCGCCCCGACGATCCCGGTCTGAAGGATCCCCAGGGGTCGGTCCACGCTGTTGTCCAACGCACCCTGGACCGTGGCGAGTCCCTGCTCGGCCGAGACGTCCGACCGGATGCTCCGGGAGGGCCAACACCCAGACGCTCACCGGTCGCAGCCAGCTCGAGTCTCGGCGCCTTCCTGCGGACACCAAACCAGCGACTGGGAGTGCTCTACCTCGAGCGCGGACCGTTCGCCGAGCCCTTCCATCTGGGCGACCTGCACTTGGCCGATGCGCTGGCCGCGAGCGTCGCCGGCAGCATCGCCAGCGTGGCTCACTTCCTCGAAAGGGAACAGCAGCTGTTCGTGCAGACCCTGACCGCTCTGGCTCAGGCCGTCGATCTGCGGGATGACCATACGGGTAGCCACACGCAGCGCGTCACCGATTACGCGCTCCTGCTGGCCGACGAGCTCCAGGTGCCTGCCGCTGACCGCCAGCTGCTCCAGATCGGCACGCCACTCCATGACATCGGCAAGATCGGCATCAGCGATGCCATCCTGCGCAAGCCCGGCCCACTGACCGAGGAGGAATTCACCTGCATGCAGTCCCACACCGTCAAGGGAGCCGCCATCCTGGAGATTATCCCGCGTCTGACACCGCTGATTCCCATTGTGCGTCACCACCATGAGCGCTGGGATGGCGGTGGGTATCCCGATCATCTACGGGGACGTGACATCTCCTGCCTGGGGCGCATCGTGGCGGTCGCGGATGCCTTTGACGCGATGACCAGTGACCGCCCTTACCGGCGGGCGTTGCCCCTGGAGCAAGCCTTCGATGAGATCCACAAGCGGGCAGGAACGCAGTTCGACCCAGAATGCGCCGCCGCCTTCGTTCGGCTGCGACCCCGTCTCGAAGAGACTATCCGACGAGAACGGAGCCTCCTCGACACCCTCTCCGCCAAAGAGATGTCCAATCAGGTGGGGCCAGCCTCGCCAGCGATGGCGAGAGCCGCGCGGACGGGCTTGCTGCCTCGGCTGACCCCGGCACTGCTGCAAGCCGGGACCGAGTACCGGTAGCGATGGGCGGCGAAGAAGAGGTCGTACCGGCGCGGGGTTTCGAGGAAAGACAGCCGGGACTGCTTAGGCGAGGACGTCCAATGCTACCGGACGGAACCCAATTCCCCGAACTTGTTCACGCTAAGGCGGGTTTGAGCAAACATCATCATCGACGCGCAGTCCGATACACTCGAAATGGGTGGACGGCCTTTCTTCAATGCTGTGTCCGGAGGATCCGGTGTAGGCATGCAGCAGTGTTTACTTTGGAGTGTAGTACAGTGAGAGCGGTTCGCATTTGATGTGCTACCTGTGTGCCACGTGCTATGTCGGCCGTGAGGAAGCGCCTGCTGACACAGCCCATGGCACACGACCATCGGAGTCTTTATGGAGGCCTAAATCTTCTTGCTTCCCCGCGTGGGCGCGGGACAATCGCGGCGGTTTCGTTCCCCTGCTCCCGCGGGGTGCTCCATGGCTCAACAGCTCATCTGTCCGCAAGGCCATCAGTGGGATATCGACACCGCCGTCGAGGCACGCAGTCCCGGCGCGTCCGCGGTTTGTCCCGTATGCCGTGCCCCCGCTGTCACGCCCGCGGCGGATCCCGCCGATGCCCCGAACCCATTGACAGAAGCCTTCTCGCCGCGGCACCCCCGGCTCCCGGACAGCGCAGCGCCCGGACCAGCCACAATGCCGCCGACCGCGCCGGCGCCGTCCAATGAGGCAGCCGAGCTGCCGACTATCCCAGGTTACGAGATCCTGGGCGTGCTCGGCCGCGGCGGCATGGGCGTCGTCTACAAGGCCTGGCAGCCAGAGCTGAACCGGACGGTCGCTCTCAAGATGGTTCTGGCCGGAGCCCATGCCGGGGCCCAGGAGCTAGCACGCTTCCACACCGAGGCCGAAGCCGTCGCCCGCTTGCACCACGCTCACATCGTCCAGATCTACGGCGTTGGCCGCCACGACGAGCACCCCTACCTGGTGCTGGAGTACGTCGACGGCGGCAGCCTGGCGCAGCAGCTGACTGGCACGCTGCTGCCCGCCCGCCGGTCTGCAGAGCTGGTGGAAACGCTGGCCCGGGCCGTGCACTATGCCCACCAGCAGGGGATCATCCATCGTGACCTGACGCCCGGCAACGTGCTGCTGACGGCGGACGGCCTACCCAAGATTACCGACTTCGGACTCGCCAAACTGCTGGCCGGAGGCGGGGCGATACGGACCCAGAGCGGGGCGATTGTGGGCACGCCTAGCTACATGGCGCCGGAGCAAGCGGCGGGCAAGACGAAGGAGATCGGACCGGCGGCCGACGTGTATGGCCTGGGAGCTATTTTGTATGAGCTGGTGACGGGCCGGCCGCCGTTTCGGGCCGAGACGCCGCTGGAGACACTTCTCCAAGCGCAATCGGAGGAGCCAGTGCCGCCAAGCCGCTTGCAGCCCAAGCTGCCCCGTGACCTGGAAACGATCTGTTTGAAGGCACTCGCCAAGTCCCCAGAGCGGCGCTACGCCAGTGCTGGAGACCTCGCGGAGGATCTGCGGCGCTGGTTGAGCGGCGAGCCAATCCGCGCCCGGCCGGTCTCGGCGGCGGAGAGGCTGCTCAAGTGGGTTCGGCGGCGGCCGGCAGTGGCGGGTCTACTGCTGGCCAGCGGGGTGGCGGCGCTCGCGCTGGTGGCCCTCGCCGTCGGCTGGGTCTACAACCGGGAGCTGTCCCAGGCACGGGCGGCCGAGGAGTGGCAGCGGCAACGTGCTGAAGCCGCTCTAGGGGAGGCCCGGGACGCCCTCGACAAGGCCGACACCTACCTCTACTTCAACCGCATCAGTCTGGCGGAGCATGCTTGGTGGGCCAACAACGTAGGCCGCACGAAGGAACTGCTCGCCGAGTGTCCCCCAGAGCGGTGCCTCTGGGAATGGCATTACCTGGACCGCTTATGTCATTCCGAGCTGCTTGCCCTGTCTGGGCACACCGATGAGATCTACAGCGTCACCGTCAGCCCCGACAGCACGCGCCTGGCCTCGGCCAGCGCCGATAAGACCGTGAAGATTTGGGAGGTCGCTACCGGCCGGGAACTGCTCACCTTGCCGTGCAGAACGCGACAGTGCAGTGTGATTTTCAGCCGGGACGGCACTCGGCTGGCATCGGCGGGCGCCGACGGGCCCGAGGGCGACCTCAAGGTCTGGTCCCTGGACTTCTCCGCCGGCCCCGGGAGTATCCCACGGACTGAGCTCCTGCTCGATCTTCCGGGTCTGAGCGGAGAGCGCTGTCAGGTGGCCTTTAGTCCGGATGGCCAGCGCCTGGCCCTGGCCTGCGGCTTCCCGGTCAGCCGGAAGAGCCCCGTGAGGGTCTTCGAGGTGGCGAGTGGCAAAGAGATCCTCACCCTGCAATATCGGGAGGAAGAGATGACAGGCGTGGCTTTCTCTCCCGACGGCCGGCAATTGGTTTTTGTCAGCGGCACCAGCAACTTCAGCGGTTTTGGGAAACCGGGGGTGGTGCGGATCTGGGATACTGCCTCGGGTCAGGAACCCCGTCCGCTGGAGGGGCAAAACGGCCCGCTCGCCACGGTTGCCTTTTCTCCCGACGGGAAGACCTTGGCTTGGGCCGGCTGGGATAAAGTCGTCAAGCTGTGGGATATCGCCGCTGGCAAGGAGGTCGGCGTCCTTCGGGGCCACACCGCCATGATCCGGCAGCTAGCCTTCCGGCCCGACGGCCGGCAACTAGCGACAGCCAGCGAGGACGGCAGCGTAAAGGTCTGGAACGTTGCCGCCGCGGAGGAACTCTTCACGCTACGCGGACACACGGCAGACGTCTACTGTGTGGCATACCATCGGGACGGAGAACGACTGGTTTCTGGCGGCATCGATCAGATGATCCGGATCTGGGATGCACGCAGCGGTCAGGAAGCCCGTACCCTGAACCAATCCGCACCGGTTCGGTCCGTAGCGTGCAGTAGCGATGGCCGCTTGCTGGCCGCGGGCGGCACCGACAAGACGGTACAGGTGTGGGACCTCCGTGCGGGCGGCCACCCGCGCCTCTTAGGCCGGCACGAGGAGGGGGTCTGGTGTGTGGCCTTCGCGCCGGATGGCAGCCGGCTGGCTTCGTGCAGTGGCGATTGGCACAAAAAAGAGCAAGCCGGCGAGATCAAGGTTTGGGACGTGGCAAGCGGCCAGGAACTGTTGCGCCTGCCGGCCCATCATGGGGTGGTCTGGAACGTGGCCTTCTCCCCCGACGGGAAGCGCCTAGCCTCTGCCGGCGGCGAACTCTCCGCTCCCGACGAAGTGAAGATCTGGGACGCCGTCACCGGGAAGGAACTGTTCTCCTTTCCACAACCCAAGGGCGTTCACTGCATTGCGTTCAGCCCCGACGGCCGGTGTCTCGCCGGGGTCTTCGTTCATAGCAACACCTTGAAAGTCTGGGACGTGGAGCAGAGGCAGGAACTGTTCTCGGTGCAAACCGCCCCTCATCCGTGGAGCGTGAGCTTCACCCCTGACGGGCGGCGGCTGCTTACAGGGGCTCTTCTGAACCTGGAAGTGTGGGACGCGGCGACGGGCCAGCGCCTGAAGGTGCTCCAGGGTCACACCAGCGACGTCATGGGAGTGGCGTGCAGTCCTGATGGGAAACGCCTGGCCACAGCGGGTTACGACAAGACATTGAAGGTGTGGGACGCGGCCACCGGCCAAGAGGTCCTCACCCTCAAGGGCCACACTGGGACGGTGACCAGCGTGGTCTTCAGCCCCGACGGCAAGCGCCTTGTCTCCGGCAGCGAGGATCAGACGATGAAGATCTGGGATGCCACGCCGAGGGATACGAATCAGTCGGATGAGCAGCCAGCCCCCTGAATACCCACTGCCGTGTCATGGCCCAGCACCGGCTCGGTCAGAAGGAGCAGGCACGCCGCCACCCTCGTTCGCTTCCCGCCACCCTCGCTCGCTTCCAGGAGAAGATAAACAACCCGGAGTGGAACCAGAACGAAGAGCTGCGGGCTTTCCGGAATGAGGCTGAAAGTCTTCTTGGCGGTAAGCTAGCGATGCAAAGGGAGTGAAGCCCACAAGGAGTTGTCCGCTCGACGGGCCGCAGTCACGCTAGTTGGGTGTGTCCCTCCCAAGGAGCACTTCTGCCTGCTCACACTACGTCACTTCCATCTGTCAAATCAGACAGGCTGGGTTCAGGTGAGCCGCGCTGGTTGTTGACGCTAATCGGCATTTGCGTCAACATCAGGCAGCCGCAGCCACCTTGCGAGCCACGTCCCCGGCCAAGTCCGTTCTGCGGTCGTCATAGATCATCAGCGTCCGGAGATCCCGGTGCCGGCTGAAACGCTGCACGGCGCGCACGTCCCCGCCGGTCCGGTCCAGGGCCTCGGTGATGGCCGCGTGGCGCAGACCGTGCGGCCAGACCTTCAGGCCAGCTTGTTCCCCGAGGTCACGCACCAGGGCATACAAGCCGCCCCCGGTCAAGCGCCCGCTGCCCTTGCGGGCCCGGTCCAGGGAGCCGAACAAGGGACCCGGTTCGAGACCCCGCACGGCCACCCAGGCCTCCAGGGCCGTCCGTGTCTGCGGCGGTAGAGTCAGCAGCACCTTGCCCGTCCGGCCCTTGCCCAGGACGGCGACCTGACCCGCTTCCCGGTCCAGGTCCGCCACGTCGAGTCGAACTACTTCGGCCCGGCGCAAGCCCAGGTCGAACAGTAGCCGGAGGATGGCTCGATCGCGTAGCGCCTTGGCATCGGAACGGCCTGCGAGCTGCTCGAGCAAGCGCCGGAAGCCAGCCGCTCCCGGCCCGCGCGTGTCCCGGTACGGCTCCGCCCGCAGCCCTTCCACTTCCAGGGACCAGCCGGCCAGGCCCAGCGTCCGGGCCAGCTTGACCAGCGAACGTAGAGCCGCCAACCGGCGGTTGACTGTGGCGGCCGCCAAACCGCGTTCGAGCAGGTCCGCCTTGTAACGCAGGGCCAGCTCGTTGGCCGGGCCGGCTCCACCACCGAGCAGACGCTGCGCTGCCTCTACCGGCGTGGCCGCGCCGGTGAAAGCCGTGAAGTGTGCCAGGTCCTGGCGGTAGGCCCGTAAGGTCTGCGGACTGCGGCCCGCCAGGAAGGCGGTTAGCAGCCGCTCGGCCGGAC
>JBGQLF010000562.1:0-6927 GCA_041499985.1 Gemmataceae bacterium | reverse complement strand
GTGCCAAAGGACCAAGAACGAAGGAGAGATTCGTGTCCGCATCTGCCCTGACCACGAACGGCGCCGATGTTCGCCCGCATGCGCCGATTCCTGTCTTCGAGAATTCACCGACCTTTCGCATGGCCTGCCGTCAGTTGGAGCTGGTGGCCGAGCATATCGAAATCGATAAGGGCGTCCTCGAACGCCTGAGCTACCCGAAGCGCGCCCTGGTCGTGAGCGTACCCATTCGCATGGATGATGGCCGCACCGAGTCGTTCATCGGCTTTCGCGTGCAACACAGTCTGACGAGCGGGCCTTCAAAAGGAGGATTGCGGTATCACCCCAGCGTCGATCTGGGTGAAGTGGCCGCCCTGGCGATGTGGATGTC
This sequence comes from Gemmataceae bacterium, assembly GCA_041499985.1. Taxonomy (GTDB): domain Bacteria; phylum Planctomycetota; class Planctomycetia; order Gemmatales; family Gemmataceae; genus JBGQLF01. The sequence goes on along the minus strand of JBGQLF010000562.1, from coordinate 6,560 downwards.
GTGGAAATGCGGCATCATGAACCTGCCCTTCGGCGGCGCCAAGGGGGGCATCGCCTGCGATCCCGCCACGCTGTCGCCGGGCGAGCTGGAGCGCCTGACCCGACGCTTTACCCAGGAAGTATTGGTGATCATCGGCCCGCGCCAGGACGTGATGGCTCCCGACCTCGGCACCGACGAGCAGACGATGGCCTGGATCATGGACACGTACAGCATGGAAGTCGGTTACGCCTGTCCAGAGATCGTCACGGGCAAGCCGGTCGAGCTGGGCGGCTGCATCGGCCGGCGTGAGGCTACGGGCCGGGGTGTCGTCTACTGCATCCAGGAAGCGATGAAGGAGCTCAAGCTCCTGGCTGCCGAAGCGACGGCCGTGGTGCAGGGCTTCGGCAACGTCGGCTCGGTGGTTAGCCAGGAGCTGCACCAGCGCGGCGTACGCATCATCGCCGTGGGGGATCGCTATGGCGCCATCTCGAACGCACGCGGTCTCGATATTCCGGCCCTGGTCCGGCACATGGCCGCTGGCAAAATCCTCCGCGACTTCCCCGAAGCCGAGGTGATCCCGAGCGATCAGTTGCTCACGACTCCGTGCACAATCCTGGTGCCCGCTGCCCTGGAACGCGTGATTACCAAGAACAACGCCCCGCACCTGAATTGCCTTATCCTGGCCGAGGCCGCCAATGGTCCGACGACGCCGGAGGCCGATGCCATCCTGGCCGACAGCGACATTTTCATTATCCCCGATGTGTTGTGCAATGCCGGCGGTGTAACGGTGTCGTACTTCGAATGGGTGCAGGACATCCAGCAGTTCCTCTGGAGCGAGGAGCAGGTCAACCAAAAGCTGGAGGAGCTGATGCTGCGGGCTTTCCACCAGGTGCGCACCCTGGCCAAGGAACGGCAGCTATCCATGCGCCTGGCGGGGCTGAGCCGCGGTGTCCTGAAGGTGGCGCGGGAGAAGCAGCGGCGCGGGTTGTACCCCTGAGCTTCCTGCGAGCCGAATACAGCGGAGAAGGCGGCGGATCGATCGGCTGATCAAACTCTGCGCCCTTCGGGCAACAGTTTGATCGTGACCTTGCCGCGGGCACGGACCTGGGCGTTGAATTCGTATCCATTCAACAGGGCCATGCCGACCAGCGGGACGGTGTCTGCCTCATCCACGGGGATACGGCGCGGGCGCCGGTCCCAGAAGAGTGTGGCCTCGTAGATCTCGAAGATGCTTTCGCTGCCGTCCGCCAAGAGCGCAAGACCGCGCCGGCGCCAAGGAAGCCCAAGCTGTGCGATAAGCACCGATGGCGCGCTGAGCCAGCCATCGAAGCCGGTGTCGATCACCGCTTTCACCCTCCGCACTTGGCCGGCCGGGCCTCGTACCGTCAGGCGGATGATCGCCTCGAGGTCCGCGGTAACGGTTCCCGTGATCATGGGGCCATCCGCTGCCCGCGCCCGCCAAAACGGCGGACGTGGCGGGATCCCACGCGCCGCAACCAGATCTGCGCGCCCGGTACGCGCATTAGCAATCGATCTGATGCAATCTGTTCCTCCGCGTCGACCTCATAGGCACCGGTTTCGATGTCGATGGCCACGAATTTGCCTTTGTTGCCGGCCTCGATCGCCGAGCGGATGTCGCGCTCGTAGATCGCGTCCCCGCGCCGGGCGAATTCATCTTTGCTGTAACGCGGCCGCGTCGCAGCCATAACGTCCCTCCAGTTTTCTCTCCCAAGGACGTCGCCTCGCTTGCAAAGTGTCAGCGATTGCCTTGAGGATCGATGGGGCGCAACCCTGGGAACGGCGAGCCGGCGACCTACGTCCCCGGCTCGCCAGAACGACGCGTTGCGCAACGCTCGACCGGACTCACGAGGCGCGGGCTTTTTCGAAGATGCCGACCCATTCCCGGTAGCGCCGGGCGATCTCGTTCGCCGCTCCTTCCTTCGTGGTCTTCTTGTTCCGCCAGTCCATCAGCGGATCCCAGAAGCTCGTCCGTCCCACGGCAAAGCCGATGAACCCAGGAACGTTGGCCGCTGTCGTCAGCCACTCGCGCACCTTGTTGTCGTCTTCGCCGCGGCCCAGGATGATGCAGCCGACCTTTTCCCGGCCATTGCGCCGGGCGGCGGCGACCACTTTCACGCAGTCTTCGCGGCGGTCGAGTCCCTCGATCTTCCACACGTCCGCCTCGACACCGGCGTCCTGGAATTCATGAATGGTGCGCACCATCAAAGTGGGACGCAGCTCCAAATCGTACGCTTTCTTGTTGCCCTTGAACCGGTCCAACTGGGCAGGCTCGGCCGGCACCAGCAGCTCGAACATGAATTTGCTGCGGCCCTTGCTGTGCAGGTAGTCCCCCAGCCGTTTCAGGCGAGCGGTCTGGCGCTGATTCAGGGCTTTATCGCTCTCTGGATTGTAGCGCACGAGCACCTTGCAAAAAGTCGGATTGAACGCTTCGATATGTTTGGCGAAATCCTCGCCATACTCGAAGTCGAATTCATCCTGCCCGCTCTTCTCGGCCGGGCACGACGTGGAGTAGCCGTTCTTGGCGCAGTCCTTGAGGATGGCGCTGCCAAACTGTTCGTCCACCAGGATGCCGGCTTTCTCCTTCGGCACGCCGGCGCCGAGAGCGACCTTGAAACCGTCGTAAATCACCTGCTTGGTCGCGGCGATCTCCGCCGTCTGCTGGGGCGTCAGCGTGCCCTTCCAGCCGAACATCTTCGTCTGGAACGAGCCGCGATGATCGAACGGCAGGATGTACAGGGGTTGGTCGAATCCGATGGTCATGCTTTGGTCTCCTTCAGTTTGCGGTAGCGACGGATCAGCGTGTTTGTGGAACTGTCATGCCCCAACCGCGGCTCCTCCTTACTCTCCAGCTCTGGAGAGATCCGATTAGCCAGCACCTTGCCCAGCTCGACACCCCACTGGTCGAACGAGTTAATGCTCCAGATCGTACCCTGAACAAATATCTTATGTTCGTACAGCGCAATCAGTTTGCCCAGCGCTTCCGGCGTCAGACGATTCAGCAGGATGGTGTTCGTCGGATGGTTGCCCTCGAACATCCGGTGCGCGACCTGGAAGTCCGCCACTCCATCTGCCTTCACCTCCGCGGCTGTCTTGCCAAACGCCAGGGCCTCGGTTTGAGCAAAGAAATTGGCCATGAGCAGATCATGATGGTGGCCCAGCGGGTTTAGAGTGTGGCAGAAGCCGATGAAGTCGCACGGGATCAGCTTGGTCCCCTGGTGGATGAGCTGATAGTAGGCGTGTTGGCCATTCGTGCCGGGTGTCCCCCACACGATCGGCCCCGTCTGATAGTCCACCGTGTTGCCGTCCAGATCGACATGCTTGCCATCGCTCTCCATGTCGAGTTGCTGGAAGTAGGCGCTAAGCCGCCCGAGATAGTGGTCGTAGGGCAGAATCGCCACCGTCTCAGCGCCGAAAAAGTTGTTATACCAGATGCCGAGGAGGCCCAGCAGCACCGGCAGATTGCGCCCAAAGGGAGCCGTGCGGAAATGCTCATCCATCGCGTGGAAGCCGGCGAGCATTTCGCGGAAGTGCTCGGGGCCAAGGGCGATCATCACAGACAGGCCAATTGCCGAGTCGTAGGAATAGCGGCCGCCGATCCAGTCCCAGAACTCGAACATGTTGGCCGTGTCGATGCCGAACTTCGCCACCTCCGTGGCGTTGGTCGAGACCGCGACGAAATGCTTGGCCACTGCTTTTTCGTCGCCCAACGTCTTGAGACACCAGGCCCGAGCCGTACGGGCGTTGGTTAAGGTTTCCAGGGTCGTGAAGGTTTTGGATGCGACCACGAACAGCGTCTCGGCGGGGTCGAGGTCGCGGATCGCTTCGGCGACATCCGTGCCGTCGATGTTCGACACGAAGCGGCACGTCAGGCCGCGCTCGGTGTAATGCCTCAGGGCGTCGTAGGCCATCGCGGGACCGAGGTCCGAGCCGCCGATGCCGATGTTGACGATCGTGCGGATCCGCTTGCCGGTGAAGCCCTTCCAGGCGCCGCTGCGCACCCGATTGGAGAAGTCGGCCATCTTGTCGAGCACGGCGTGGACCTCGGGCACGACATTCTTGCCGTCCACGACAATGGACTGCCCTTTTTGCGCGCGCAGGGCCACGTGCAGGACCGCTCGCTTCTCGGTGATGTTGATTTTCTCTCCCTGGAACATCGCGTCGATCCGCCCCCGCAAGCCTGACTCCTCGGTCAATTGCAGCAGGAGCTTGAGCGTTTCGTCGGTAATGCGGTTTTTCGAATAGTCCAGGTAGATGCCGAGGGCTTCGATCGTCAAGCGTTCGCCGCGCTTGGGATCGTCGGCAAACAACTTGCGGAGATGGAGTTCCTTGGCCTTTTGGTAATGGGCCTCCAGCGCTTTCCAGGAAGATCGCTGGCGCAGCGGGACGATGCTCATCGTGGTATCCTCCTCATCGTAGCCACAAGCGTCCCCGCTTGTGGCTGCTGAGGCCACAAGCGAGGACGCTTGTGGCTACGGTCAACAACAGGTCGTTGGTCTACACACTTGTGCGCTGGGCGTCGGGCACCATGTTATCCAAGTGGACCCGGTCTTTGAAGCGCTCGAATTAGATTCTATGGATATTCTCGTGCTGAGCAGCCCGTCTCGTCCTTGTCTGGCCCACGTTGATCCGCTATTCTCCAGGCAGGCTCGCGCTGGTCGGTCAACGGTCTCGTGAAGAGAGCATCCATGCACCCTCAAGTGGAAGCCGAAGACTTCGAGGACGCCCTCCGCCGCGCCGCAGATATCCTGAGAACGGCGGATCGCGTGGCCGTGTTGACCGGCGCCGGCATCTCGGCGGAGAGTGGTCTGGCCACGTTTCGCGGCACCGATGGACTCTGGGAGGGCTACCGCATCGAAGAGGTGGCAACGCCATCGGCCTTTCGGCGCGACCCTGCTCTGGTCTGGCGGTTCTATCATATGCGGCGCGCCGCACTGGCCCAGGCGCGACCCAACCCCGGCCACCGCGCCCTGGTGGCTCTGGAGAACCGGTTCGGCGGCCAGCGCTTCACCCTGATCACGCAAAACGTTGACGGCCTGCATCGAGCGGCGGGCAGCCAGCGTGTCTTGGAACTGCACGGCAATCTGGCCCGCGTGCGGTGTACCGGTTGTGGCCGCATCGAGGACCGCGGCACCGAACCTCTGGCCGACTTGCCGCACTGCCAGGACTGCAATCAGCTCCTGCGCCCGGACATCGTCTGGTTTCAGGAGATGCTGCCGCCCGACACCTGGCTGGAAGCAGAAACGGCGGCGGGCCAATGCCAATGCTTCTTGGTGGTAGGCACCAGTGCCATCGTCTACCCCGCGGCTGGCCTGATCGAGGTCGCGCGTGCCAGTGGTGCCGCCGTGATCGAAGTGAATCTCGTGGCCACGGCGGCGAGCCACCATGCGGATGTGGGCTTGTTTGGGCCGGCGGGCCAGGTACTGCCCAGGCTGGTGCAACAGCTACCAGAATTGCAATAAGCTGAGAAGCGGGGCCGGAAGCTGACCACCCGAATCGGTGGCGGGAGTGCCAAGCTTCCTGTCTTCAGGGAGACATCTATGACAGCCAAGCTCCTCGACGGCAAGCAACTATCCCAGACGATGCAGGCCGAACTCGCCGCCGAGGTGGCCAGCTTTGTGCAGTCGCATGGCGTTCGGCCGGGGTTGGCGGCGGTGCTGGTCGGCGAGAACCCGGCCAGCCAGATTTACGTGCGCAACAAACGCCGTGCCTGCGAGAAAGCCGGCATGACCAGCTGCCTGCACGAACTGCCACCGAGCACCACACAGGCCGAGCTTCTGGATGTGATCGATCGCCTGAATGCGGACGCGGCGGTCCACGGCATCCTGGTGCAACTGCCGTTGCCGCGCCAGATGGAGGAGACTGCCATCATCCGCGCCGTGACGCCCGCCAAGGACATCGACGCGTTCAATCCGGAAAACTATGGCTTGCTGGCAGCGGGGCACCCCCGGTTTTTGCCCTGCACCCCGCACGGCGTGCAGCAACTCTTGCTCCGCAACGACGTTCGCGTGGAGGGCGCTCATGTCGTCATCGTGGGCCGTAGTAACATCGTCGGCAAACCGCTGGCACTGATCCTCGTCCAGAAGGCCCCAGGCGCCAACGCCACCGTGACCTTGTGCCACAGCCGCAGTCACAACCTGGGGGATTTGATTCGGCAAGGCGACATTGTGGTGGTCGCGATCGGCCAGGCGCAATTCCTCAAGGCCGACATGATCCGTCCCGGCGCGGTGGTCGTGGACGTCGGCCAAAACGTGCTGTCGTCGGGCAAGCTGGTGGGCGACGTCGACTTCGAGGCCGTGCGTGCGGTTGCGTCGGCCATTACGCCGGTCCCAGGCGGAGTCGGACCGATGACGATCACCATGCTGCTACATAACACGTTGAACGCGGCCCGACTGCAAGTGCAAGGACGCCGGTAACAGGATCGTGAGGCAGGCTTTCCAGCCTGCCAGGTGCTTCCGGCAGGCTGGAAAGGGCCTGGTTCAAAGGCAGGTACCAGCATTGTGGCGGGCAGTTTTGAAAATTGCCGGGGCCACCGGCCAGGTGGGAAACTGGCGCCCCAAAGC
>JBGQLF010000561.1:0-6929 GCA_041499985.1 Gemmataceae bacterium | reverse complement strand
GGGACTGGTCCCGTGGACAGACCGCGCCCTCCGGCGGCGATCCATTCATGGGTCAACTGCCCGTCCTCCAGACGGAGGATGCGATTGGCATAGGGAAAGATGCGTTCATCGTGCGTCACGACCACCAGCGTCACGCCGCGCTCCTCGACCAGGCGAGCCAGCAGCTGCATGACGGTCTGGCCATTTTCGGCATCGAGCGCCGCCGTCGGCTCATCGGCAAACAAGATCGCCGGGTCGTTGGCCAAGGCCCGTGCCACGGCCACCCGCTGGCATTCGCCAGTGCTCAGCTGCGCCGGCCGCAGTCGCGAGCGATGCCCCAGGCCAACTTGGTTGAGCAGTTCCGAGGCCCGTTCCGTCGCGGCACGCAGTGGCCAACCTTGCATCGTCAGAGCCAGACGCAGATTGTCCAGGGCGGAGAGCGTCGGAAACAGATTGAAGCTTTGGAAGATGAATCCCAGGTTATGCCGCCGGAAGGCCGTCAATTGCTTGGGGCGCAGCTGAGCGATGTCCTGGCCCAGTACCTGCAAGCTGCCCTGGTCGGGTGTAAGGATGCAGCCCAAAATCGATAGCAATGTGGTCTTGCCGCTGCCGGAAGGGCCGACCAGAAAGACGGTCTCGCCACGCGCCACTTCCATGCTGATGCCGCGGAGAATCGGCGCCCAGCGCTGGCCGGTGCCGAAGCCCTTGTGAATATCGCGTACTTGGAGAGTGAATTTCATAGTAATCCGAGTAGGGTGCGTCCAGTCCGCGCCGACGCACCGCTTTGACCATCGGGTGTTGACCCTCGGGTGCGTCGGCGCGGACTGGACGCACCCCACGTATGGACTAACTTCGTAACACACTCGCCGGATCGATGCGGCGGATATGCCAGTATGGGAGCCAGGCCGCCACCAGGCAGACCAGCACGATCAAGAATACACTTAGGACCGCGACCAACTCGGTCAGAACGACGGGCGCCCGCGGCGTCGTCATGAATTGGGCAATGGCCCAGGAACTGAGCAGCCCCAACACAGAGCCGAAACAGGCATTGGCCAATGCCTGGGACACGAGGAACCGCGACACACAGCGTTCGTCGGCCCCCAGGGCTTTCAGGGTGCCGAATTCGCGGATCCGCTCGGTTACCGAAGCATATAACGTTTGCGCTACCACGGCCAACCCGACCAGCAAGCCGAGGAAGGCGGCCAGGCCAAAACTGATGCCGATGCCGGTCCGTGTCAGCCAGAATTCCATGCACATCCAGCTGTAGGTCTCGCGATCGTAGACATCCACCTGGGGCACGCGTTGGCGGATCCGTTCCGCGAGCGCCGCCACATCCACGCCAGGCTTGGCTTTCACCAGGAAATAGGAGCAGTGTTCCGGGGGAACACCGTTGGTGTATTTACGTCGGGCCCGGTCCAGCGTGGTGAACACGTAAGGATTGGTCGTGAAGCCGACGATCCCCTTGGTCAGACCGACTACCTTGGCGCGATGGCCATTGATCTCGCGGAGGTCCCCAATCTGGCAATCACCCAACTTGGCGACGTCACAGGCATCTACCAGGATGCCGTCCGGATGACGCACCGCGCGCGGATCGCCATTGGCCATCACCCAGGCATTGCCGAGCAGGCTGGCCGCTTCGCAGCCCACGACAACGACATTCTCGAAATGGCCATCGGGGATGGTAAGCTGGCTGAACACGACAATGTACGGCTCGGCCCGCTCGACCCCGTCGACACCGCGGATGCGCTGGATCCAGCGCTCGGGGATGAAGGTACCGATGTCCACATTATTCATATGCCGGTGCCCGACCCAAATATCCGCCTGGCCATAATCAACCAGCAGACTGGCTTTCTGAATCAAACCGAGCAGCAGGCCGCCTTGCAAATTGATCAGCGTGACGGAAAATGCAACCCCCAGGAGCGACGTCAGCAACTTACCGCGGTCCGCCAACATGGCTTTGATCGCCAGAAGCCACATGGTGCTTCCTCAGGGATCAGGGATCAGGGATCAGGGATCAGGGATCAGGGATCAGGGATCAGGTCTGACTCCTGATCCCTGACTCCTACCACCGCCGTGGGCTGCCGCACTGTTCCACGTAGGCCAAAACCTCGTCCGCCATCTGGTTGTTCATCTGGCCCGAAACACCGCTGAAATAGCGCACCAACTCGGCCGGCATGCGCGGCGCCGTCAGCGTTTCCCGCGATAGCCATTCGCCGAAAATCTGCTGGTACATCTCCGGAACATTGGCCTTGAGCAGCGGCATATCGAGCAGATACGCCTCGGCCGGGTGATTCTGCACCTGCGGATAGGCCCGCCAGGGCCCGAGCGGGACGAAGCCCATGACCTTGCGATAGAAACTGCGGTGGCGCGGGTTGATGCTGATGACCCACGTATCGGCGCCCTGACTGATAGTGTATTGCGACAGCAACCGCATGAGCGTCAGGAAGACCGGCACAAATTCCCGCAGACTCAGTCCCGAGTCGGCCAAGCTGGTGACTTCCACCAGACGCCGGCCGTCGCGGCGCAGCGACTCGATCTCGGAGGCGTAGATACTCTGCATGGGCAGGCCGAGCAGTGCATTGTCCTGTACCAGGGACAGCGTCGCCACCACATCACTGCCGTGCTTGGCGACGAAGGTCACCGTGTCCGGCAAGGTGTGGTAGGGCGTGAAGCGCACCGGACCGGCATCGGGCGGATTCCAACCCCGAGCCTGATAAGTAGCTGCCACCAAGCGAAACGCCTGATCCCATTCGGCAGCCTCGGAGGCCATCTTGACCTGAATCTCCCTCCCCAGGCCGGGAACCTCGAGCGCCCGCGACGCCTTCTCCCGGGTTGGCCGCCTGTCCAGAGAGAGCGGCCGCAAGCCCGGCGGGGTCATCGTGGCGACAGCTTCGTCGTCGGTGCACCGGGTCAACGGGGCTAATGCTTCGGGCACCAAGGCGCCGAGAACAGCCATGGGGTTATGCCTCCAAAGATGATGCAAGAGCAATCGGACCAACACCTACGGCGCACGCCACGCCTTGCTCGAAGTCCCTACTCAAGGCAAACCCGGGACTGCCTTCGCTCTGCGAGTTTGCCCGAAATCTCATCTCGAATTAGCGCCGGTTTCATATATCGCGCACACGAAGCCACGGATCCGAGGAGCGCCATCCGCGCGCTCGCGAGTCGCTCAAAAGGGGGGAGGATAGCGAGGACACCAAGGCTTGCGTCTTCCCAGGACCGGCTTGCATCGAGTCGAGGTCGAAGGGGCAACCTCAAGCCGCTTGTCCCGGACTTCAGCCCAGATTCACTCTGACGGGGTTGACTGACTCACAGCAACTCTAGATTGCTTTCCAGGGGAGTCAACCCGCATCGGGGCTTTTCCGCCTAGGTCCCTACTCCTCCCACGTTTCTCTCATACGACCCCGAGAAGGCACCCACCTTGTGAGCCGGTACGATGACCGGTTCACTCAGCCCGGGCACGTGCACGACCATAAACCCCTCCGGCTCTTGACCGTCATCCGTCAGCGCAATCACTTCCCCTTGCAGGGAATTCTTCTCGTACAGCTCGTAGAGCACCTCGACCGGACGAGGATGAACAATGTCTCGTACCAGGAAGTGGACGGTGGAATGCATGTGCACGCTCACGAGAGCTCCCTCGAATTACCGGGGTGTTAGGATCCACCTGTGATCCTGAAACCTAGCCCAGCGAGGTTTCTAGACGCTTGCCAAGCTCAAGCGAACTGAACCTCACCCTGGCTTCCCGTCCAAGGCTAGTCGCCTTTCCGTAAAGATTGGCTCAAGCTCAGACCAAACCCCTTTAAGCAACCCTGGTGCCGAAGCGCGCTTTTTTCTTGTAGCCGTGCACACAAACCTCTCTATCTCATTCTGTCACAAATACTTAGAGTATCGCCGCCCCCCGTCTCCGGGCGACTCGGGTTAGGGGCCGATTTACCGCTATCTTCGGAAAAGTTTTGCAGAGCCAGAAAGTGTTTTCCGGACGGTTCTTGCCTGGAAGGGTTTTTCTCTCCCCTGCTGCCGCAATGTTGCATAGACGGCGTGAAGCCAATCTCTGCACGTTCATTTAGGGCCGTTTCCACGAACCTGCCAGCTGCCTTGCCTTCCTCAGTAGTCAGTAGTCAGTAGCAAAGAGTAGCTGCTTTTCTGCTACTGACTACTGACTACTGAAGCGAGAATCGCCTGGAAACGCGTCGGACCGTGGTAAGCCGTCAAGGCCGTTTGGAGCCGACGAGCTGCCATCGCATAGCCCTGGTCTGCCAGGAGGCGACCCACAGAAGCCCGAAGAGTTTCGCCGGTGATCGTACCGCTCCGCAGCAGTTCCCCCGCCCCGGCCCGCTGCACAGCTTCCATGTTCAGGTACTGGTCCATGTTGCTGGCGATCCCCAGCACGGGCGTGCCAGCTGCTAGTGCCTGCTGCGTCGTCGGGCTGCCGCCATTGCAGATGACCAGACGCGCGCGTGCCGCCGCCTCCTCTCCGGGCAGATAATCGGCCAGGAAGGCATTGGCAGGCACCTCCGAAAGTTTCACCCGCCCTGCTGTCGCCGCCAGCACCGAGACGGGAAGGCCGCCGAGGGTGTGCAGAACCAACCGCAGCAAGTCGCTCTGCCCGGACGTTCCCAGGGTCACATAGACAATCGGCCGGTCCTGAGGCGCTCGGTCCCACCAGTCGGGACGAGGCAGGCTGGGCGACCAGAGGAGGGGGCCCAGATAATGATGATTCGGCGGTAAGTCAAACGTCGGCGCCAGTTCGGGGATGTCGGCATACAGGACGTGGTCGGCGTCGGTGTAAATCCGCCGCAAGTCCAAGCCGAGTCGCGGCAGGCCGTAGGCGCGCCTCACCCGGTTCAAGGGCAACGTATGGAAGGCAAAGGCCAGCGGTCGGACAAGGCGGAAGACAAGACGGGCCACCGGCACGCCGAGCCGGCGGGCTAGGGGCAGTTCGGGCATGGGAAAACGCTGCCGGGCGTATGGGCTCCAGTAAGCGTTGGTGATCGTCAGGTAAGGAACACCAGCCAGCCGAGCACTTACGGACAGGGAGAGCCGAAAGTCTCCAACGACGATGTCGGGACGGAACTCCTCGAGCACTTCGAGGTCCTCCCGAACATAGCCGCGCAGGGTTGCCACGTCGTACAGGGGCGATCCCCTCGCCAGGGCAGCGAGGAACTGCTCGCTCGAGATGGAATGAATGGGCCGCTGGACAAAGGGAAGCGCCCCCAGGAGTTTCTCATAACGCGCCGCGCAAGCCAGGCAGACCTCATAAGCCGTGGGGTCCAGGGCGCGGGCCAGCACGAGCGGGCGCGCGAGATGAGCGAGCGTCACGGCTTCGGCGACGAACAGCACACGGACGCGCCGCGACGAGCCGTTGCCAACCGCTGGGGGCACGTTCATGCGCTTGGCCTCACCCTGAGACGCACTCCTGAAGGATCAAGGATCCATCCAAACCTGTCTACCTTCCTCCTTCCTCTTTCCAGGCCAAGCCGAATCGTATCAGAAAATAACCCTTGACATCCCTTTGTATTCTGTTCAAACTGAGAATATTACTGAATTGTTAAGAACATCCTATATACCCAAAGAACTCTGAATAAGGTGGTTGTTCGCAAACGCTTGGAAGCCCTCTTACTGCCGCTGAGACTCGCTCGCCCTGGGTTTATCCCGCAGCCCAGGAGCGCTCGAAATTCCTTGCCGGGTGAATGCTCCCTGCCTGCCGTCGAGGCCTGGCGTGATCGCCGACGCTTGGCTTGCTCCGGCACAGTCGAACGAAAACTCGCCCCTTGGACGTGTGAAGTGGCTGCGGGGAACCGTGAACTAGGGAGCCGCGACAATGCCGTCGCCGAGCCAGAATGCGCCCAGTCTTTCCGCTCCGATGGCGGAAGGAGTTTCTTTGCTCGGTCCTATTGAGCCGAAAATCTGTGCCAACCCTCTGGTCCTGGTGGGAGATCCGCTGTCCGCTCGCGGCGCCCGCCTCCGAGAAGTGTTGGCTCCCCCGCTGTGCGTCGTCTACGAAAGCCAGCTCGAAGCCCTGGAGCGCCGCTGCCAGCATCACCCGCCCGCAGTCTTGGCCCTTCCTTTGCACTGGCCGAATTCTTCTCTCCCGACCGCAGCCAGTAACCCCGCGGCCATCAGCACACCCGTGTTGCACTTGCTGCGCACCTATGCTCATCGGCTTGCGATCGTGGTCTACGCCGACACGAGCCAACTCTCCGTCAGCGCCTATTGCCAGCCGTTGGCCGCGGGGGCGCGTCAGATCCTCAATGAGGCGACCCCGACTTTCGCCGACGACCTGCGGCAAACCCTGCTGCGCCTCGTCCAGGATCATCGCGCTCAGCTGGAGGAACAAGAGCAGCTGAACAGCGTGTTTGCGGCCCACGGCCTTCTGGGCCACAGCCCCGCTCTGCGTGCCGTTTTTCGCCGCATCGTCAAGGCTAGCCACTTCAGTGATTTGCCGGTCCTGCTCGTCGGCGAGACCGGTACCGGCAAACAGCGCCTGGCCGAAGCGATCCATGCGTTGGATCCTCGACGACACGACAAGCCCCTTTTGACCATCAACTGTAGCGCGCGGAACAAGACCTTGGCCGAGAGCGAGCTCTTCGGCCATGCTAAAGGAGCCTTTAGCGGCGCCGTCGAGGGCAGGCGGGGCCTGTTCCGGGCCGCCGAGGGCGGCACGCTGCTGCTCGACGAGATCGGCGATCTCGACCCCGAGCTCCAACCGAAATTGCTACGGGTCTTGCAAGAACGGCAGCTCTTGCCCGTGGGCGAGGACTACGAACATCCCATCGATGTGCGCATCATCGCCGCCACGAACCGACCGTTGGCAGAACTGGTAGCGGCCGGGAAGTTCCGCGAGGATCTGTACCAACGGCTCAACGTGTTCCGCATCCAGGTGCCGCCGCTGCGAGAACGGCCGGAGGATATTGAGGTCCAGGCTCGCCACTTCCTGATGCTCTACCAGG
>JBGQLF010000560.1:0-6933 GCA_041499985.1 Gemmataceae bacterium | reverse complement strand
CAGCAGGACCCAACACTTACCCTGAAGCTTGCTCATCGGTCATCCTCTACAAATCAATCGCGACCACTTCGTGGTCGAGAATCGAGGGCACTGTAACGATCAGGTCTTGGCCGGAGCGCTCGGCACGTGGCGTCAGGTCGGCGGCGAGGAGCCGAACACTTTTGGCCCGAGTTCCGTCGGGCAGACGGAGCCGCACTTTCTGCTCGCCAACGGGAATCAGCTCGCGAAGCGGGCCTTTCATCATCATGGGATTGGTGAGGTTGACCAGGTGAACGGTGAGCGACTCCTTCTGCTGCCAGGCGGTCACATCGAGCATCCCCGGTCCAGTCACCGTTACGGTTAGCTCCGCATCCGTTGCCCACGTGACCGCGTTGCGTAACAGTTTGAAATGGTCCACGGACAGCACCTCCCAGAACGTCCGATCGATATCCCCGGGGAAATAGACCACCCGCGCACGGCCTGACTCCCAGAGGAAGACCTGCGGAACATCGGTCCTGGGAACGCGCGGGTACACCTTCTCCATCGGCAGGTCGGGATAGGACGGGATGAGTGTCAGGGGCAGGTTGAGCAACGGCCGGGTGGCTTCCACCGCGACGCGGTGGACACTATTGATGATGCGGGGAGCATCCTCGAGGCCAACCAGGAGCGGATGCCGCCGACCGGTGGCGGGGTCGCTTTCCAACCGCAGATAGGAATTCTGCATGGGAGCCTGGCTGTGGGCCTGGAAACGGACGCCAAAAAGGTCCGCCAGTCCGAAATCTTTGCGCCGTACGCCCCATTCGTCGTAAAGACTGGTTTCATAGGTGCTGATGAGGCTGCCGCCCCGATCCACGAATTCGCGGAGCTGCCGGCATTGTGTCTCGGAAAGCGCAGCGAGATTCGGTAGAATCAGCGTCTTGAATGCTCCGAGATGAGAGGCATCGAGTAGACGGTCGTGCACCATCTCAAAGGGGATACGCGCTTCGATGAGGGCTTGATACCAGCCGAGCGCGTGCTCTTCGACGCGCGCACCGTGAAACCACGCGGTCTGCTGGGAATAGACCAGACCGACGCGGGCCAGCGGGCGCTCGTTGCGCAGGTATTTCTCCCAGCGGGCGTACCGGCGGTAGAGCTCTTCAACCGGTTTGAGCCAGCGCGGATCGTGGAGCACGCCGGCGAATTTGGTGAACCAGGGACGCAGCCCGTTGGCAACGCCGTCGGCCACCCACAGACGAATCTCCGCCTCGTTCTGTACGCTGTCCTTCCACCGATACCGTTCCTCGACGCCGACACTGAAGATGCCGACGATCGGTTTGCGACCCATCGTGGCCCGAAACTCCTTGCCGTTCTTGCCGTTCGCCCAGGGGGCTGTCAAGCCGCGGCGGCCCTGGCGGTCGGCGATCAGCATTGGCGCGAGTTCGCCGACGCGCTGCATGTCCAGCGAACTGGTCGCGCCGCCGCCGGTGTTCGGGATGACGCAAGAATCGGGATGGATCTTGCGGACCTCGCTGTCCCAGAGGCGCCACAAGTCGAACAGCCGCTGTTGGCGCCAGAGGATATAGGCACGCCGCGCCGGGTCCTGCGGGTTGTTCGTGCGGGGAAGCGCGTGTCCGGACACCTTCTGGAAGTTCTGCTGGCAATGCTTGCAGTAACACATCCCGGAGCCATCCCAACGGTTGATGAAAATGGCGTCCACCTTGTAGCGCGCCATGATTTCCTTCTTCACCGCGGTCATGAACTCGAAGTTGTAGGGGCCGAGTCCGCAGGTGACCCACATCTCGGGGGAAGCCCAATGCCGGCGTGGCTTCCCATCGACGTCCACGGCAATCCAGTCTGGATGGGCCTGGCGTACCTCGTCGTAGGTGGCATGAGGATCCGTCCGAGCGATGACGACCATGCCGAGCTTGCGACAGCCGGCCACGAGCTCGCCGAACACGTCCCGGTCGCCGAGCCAGGTACTCCGATGGTGCAAGGGGATTTCCGTCGGGTAATACGCCACGCAGCCCCCGGCACTCAGACAGACCGCATCGGATTGGGTCCGTTTGAAGTAATCCAGCCAAAACTGCGGTTCGAACTTGCCCGGGTCGTCCTCTACGAGCGTGAGCTGAGCCCAGCGCATCGGCTTGTCCACCCAGCTCGGCGCCGACGAGGCTGGGGCGGACGGCTCCGCGGCGCTCAGTGGGATCCCCGGCATTTTCCCGAGCACGACGGTCGCGCTCGCCGTCCCAGTGATCTTCAGCAAGTCTCGGCGGTTCATCACGGCTCTTGGACTCCGATAAGCGGTTCAGATGAGTTACTTCATCTCCACACTACACTTGGGCCCTGGCGGGAGATCCGGAAGCGTCGTCCGGAGTGCGCGAGGCTTGCACGGCATCGGGCCTAGGATTATGGTACGGATCAGTTTGGCCTGTGGATTGTCTTCTCTCAACAATCCTAGCTCCTGCACGGAGTATCCACCCATGCTGCGGTTCCCTCCTCCTGGTCTCGTTGTTCTTGCCACGGGATGGATGCTGTGGGTCCTGAGTTTTCCGGTGCTGGCCGCGGGACCGGAGTTGGTCTCGGTGACGAAAATCTGGGACCGGGGACCGCACAATGCCTTCACCGACTTGATCCGCTGGCATGGGAAGTGGTACTGCACCTTTCGCGAAGCCGAGGCCCACATCGGCGGCGACGGTAAGCTGCGCGTCCTCGAATCCGCAGATGGCCAAGCCTGGGAGCCGGTCGGCCTGATCCAGGAGCAGGGCATTGATCTGCGCGACCCGAAGCTGTCCCTTACGCCGGACGATCGGCTCCTGATCGTGGCCGGTGGCTCAGTGTACCAGGGCAAGATGCTGCTCGGCCGGCAACCGCGGGTGACGTTCTCCCAGGACGGTCGGCAGTGGACCCCAACCCAGCGCGTGCTCTCCGAGGGCGAGTGGCTCTGGCGCGTCACCTGGCACGAGGGGCGGGCCTATGGCGTCTCGTACAATGCCTCAGCGCGTCAGACCCAAGAGGCGCAGGAGGCCGCCAAAGGCTCCACGCCGCTCTCCGCCGCGCCGGCTAATTGGAAGCTCAAGCTGGTCGTGAGCGAGGACGGCATCCACTATAAGGTGCTCACGTATCTGGGTGTGCCCGGGCACCCGAACGAAACCACGCTGCGCTTTCTACCTCCTTCCCCCACGCCCCAAGAGAGAAAGCATGGCGAAAGGGGATGGGAAATGATGGCGCTGGTCCGGCGCGAGGGAGGCAATGCCTTCGGCTGGATCGGCACGAGCCAACCACCCTACAAGGACTGGAAGTGGCTCGAGACCAAGCATCGCTTCGGCGGCCCCAACTTTCTCCACTTGCCCGACGGCAACCTCTGGGCTGTCAGTCGTGGCTACCCCTCGCCTGCTCCCAAGGGAGACGGGGTGGCGAGCGGACCGAAAACGGTGCTTGTCCACCTAAGCCACGATACCTACGAGCCGGTGTTTACTCTGCCTAGTGGTGGTGACACGAGCTATGCCGGGCTGGTCTGGCATGACGGGCTGCTGTGGGTGAGCTATTACTCCTCGCATGAGGGGAAATCAAGTATCTACCTCGCGAAGATCCGCTTGCCCTCGTTTCCGTGAGAAGAGAGGAACCCTGCGCCAGGCGAGCCGAACGAGCTCGGGATCCTCCTCACGCGGATCGCGATGGAAAAGGCGAGACTTCCTCAAGCAGGTCGTCGGGGCATCCTGGCTTGCGTGGCGGCGAGTCCGGTACGGGGTAAGGTCGCTTGTTGATGATACGGCCCCTTTTGATGAACATCGTTCGATACGAGGGCGGCTCGACCCGGAAGAGTAAGGGCGATTTTCCGGGTGCATGCGACTTGGGTGTTGGTGGCAACAAGAGGCTGTGATCAGCTGAGCATGCATTGGCCCAGCAGGGAATAGCACTATCGGGGCGTAGGTGGCTGGCCAGTACAGGACGCCCGATCAAAGCCCTTGAGCCGGCAAAACCGCCCGAAGGCGATACCACGACCCCGCCCCGCCCCGGAGGGAACGCCTTCGGCCCGTCTGCCGGGGCAAGGAACAAACGGCCCGAGGGGTCCTGGTGGAGGTCGGTTTTGCCTTCAGGAGATCCAAATCCCCGTGCACGATTGGGCAGCAGGGAAGTGTGGAGCAGGCTTTCCAGCCTGCCCCACACTTCCGCCCGAAGCGGGCACGGCTATTTATCTAGCCAACTGCGGCGAACAGCGAGTCCATCCGTCGGGCGAAGTCCGCCGCCTGGACATCCTGGTCGTGTCCTTCCTGGGTCAGAGCGTGAACCAGGGATTCGACCGCATCCCCCGGCGTCTGGGTGTTGCTCCTGGCAAAGACAGCCTCCGTAAGGAAGGGCGGAGCGACCGCCGTCTTCTCCGCCCCACTCGCCGAGGTGGACGAGCGGGAATCGTTGCCCATCGGCAACCCTTCCGAGAGTATGGGGGCCGCGGCGAGGGCTTGCAGGCTCTCCTTCGGCTCGGTCCCCCCGCCAATGCCGGCGACATTGAACTGAAAATTCTGGTAGATGAACGTAGCGTTTGCCCAGAACAGTCCGTATCTGCCATCGGCTTGGCTTTTCTGGATGCCATAGGGATCGAACAACGTGAACCTTCCCGTCCCCGGGTCATAGTCGATGGCGGCGTAATAGTGGTGATCCCGAATATAGGGCGAGGGCGGCGGGTCAGCAGTCAGCAGCACGGCGGGCCTTCCGGCCTGGATCTGACTCCAAGTGGTGCCCGGGCCTTCGGCGGTGGCGTCTTGGCCCGTCAAGGTGGACAACGTCTTCATAGCCTGATGTCCATTACCCTGATCCAAGGCAGCGTACGAGTTCTCCCCAGGGAAGCGCGTGAGGTTTGGAACGAACTCGTTCAGCTCGGCGTAGGCTTTCTCCGCCAGGGCGACCCAAAGGACGCCGCCCTGCGGCCGATCGTAGAAGATGCTCCCATTCTTCGTGGGCAGCTGGTTATCCACCGTCACGTAGACCGGCGACCCATCTTCGAATAAACGGACCGTCCAGATGTCGATGCCATTGCTGGTTCCGTCGTAGATGAACATGTTCTGGATGACGCCGCGGTCGCGAGCCGCCAGGGTCGCCAGCGAAGCCATCAGCCAGCAGTCGGGCTCTTCCCCCTGGGCCACGTCGTTGAACGATGGGCCGCCGGAGCCGAACAGGGCCCCGCGGACGGGAGTGTAGGTCAGGCCCTCCTCATCCACCATCGGGTGGTCCACACCCAGGAACCATTTACCGACGAGTAGCTGCAAGGTCGAGGCGGGACTGCCGGGCCCCAGGTCGGGGAGGGACATTCCCTGGATCGAAGAATTGGCCGGGTTGTTGGTATTGATCACCTGCGTGGACAGGAACCTCACATGGTCAGGCATGTGTAGCACCGAGGCATTCTGGGCCAGGGACTGAAGGCTGGCGTACTCGCTGGCATCGACGCGCCCGTCCTTCCAGATCTGGGAGTAGATGCTCAGCATGTCGTGGTGGTTGATGGCGCCGTGGTCCGCATAGTCGGAGCGGGCCAAGGAGGCGACCGCGGCATCGGGCAGATACTTGCTGAACCAATCCGGCCCGCTCAACACTTCGCGGGCTTCGAGGTCTTCCACCTGCGGCCGGACGCTCTTGAATAGGCTTCGGACCTCGTTTCCCAGTTGCTTCTTGGCAGACCACTGGACGACGTTGCTCAGGAACCGCTTCACGAAAGACTCCTTGCTGCGGGGAATAGGGTTCGGGTTTCGGACTCCGTAGAAGGTACGGTGCACCGGGCCAAAACCTATCAGCGCGGCGTCCGATTTTTTCCGCAAATGCGCCGCCCGGGCCGTGAAGGGACCAGGTGCCCGGTGCTGAACGGCCGGATTGCCATGGAGGGGCAGCGGGACCAGGGAGCATCGAATCACCTGATGACCGTTTCGTGGCTACACCAAACTCGAAAACGGCCATCGCCATCTCGCCTTCGTTGCTACCGTGTCAATGCGTGTTAGGTTTTTCCAACCAGCGACGTACTACCCAAAGGAATGAGGCCGGGCACGACCGTCCGCCGGGTGCGGCTCGGCGCGTATCGGGATGCCTTTCGAGCGTGCCTCGAGTATCTTGAGAGGATGAAATGCTGACCCCGAAACGGATGGTGCTGCAGGAGGACCAGCGATGACACACGTCGTCTTGCAAGCGGGCTCCGTGGTCCTGGCAGTAAGCCTCCTTCAGCCAGGGCCGACCGGACAGGCGCTTCCCTCCCCTCCGACCGAAAAACCTCGTGCCGAGGCCCCGTGGCAGCGGCTGCTCACCGGCGACGATGCCAAACAAGTGGAGGAGCTCGAGCGGAAGGTCGTGGAGCTTTATGAGGCCGGCCGATACGCCGAGGCCCAGGTGCCCGCGCGCGCCAGCGTTGCGCTGCGCACGCGCCTGCAAGGGGCGACGCACTGGCAGACGGTGAGCATGCAACGCACGTTGGAGACGTTGGCGCAGATCGCCAGCCTGTCCCCGGATGCTCAGGTCGAACTGACCGAAGCCACGAAACTGGAAAAGGAACTGGCGACGTTCCAACAGGAAGGCCGCTACCGCGATGGGATGAGCGTCGCCCGGCGCGTCGTGGCGCTGCGGCAGCGGCACCTCGGGGAGGAGCACCCCATTGTGGCGCGGGCCCGCAATGATCTGGGGATCTTCGTCCAGCATGCCGGCCAGCACGCGGAGGCGGAGACGCTGTTCCGGCAGGCGCTCGCCATCTGCCAGAAGCGGCTGGGCGCGGAGCATCCGGGGACGGCCTCGGCCCTGACCAACCTGGCCCTCAGCCTGGACGCCCAGGACAAGTACGCGGAGGCCGGGCCCCTCTTCCGCCAGGTCCTGGCGATCCGGCTGCAGGCCCAGGGGGAGGACCACGCGGCCCGGGACTAGGAACTGTTCCAAAATAACTTGTCGAATTGTTACTCTCGCGGTGAGATCGTATAATTCCACTCTCCGTGGAACTTATGCCTCTTG
>JBGQLF010000559.1:0-6939 GCA_041499985.1 Gemmataceae bacterium | reverse complement strand
GACCAAGACGCCGAACGCGCCCCGCTACCGGACGGAGCGACCCAATCGTCGAATCCGACCCGGGCCGAGGAGGAACGCGAGAGGCTGGACGTCTGGCTGCCGGCAAGGCAAGAGCGGGCCGTAACCGATGCCTATTTCACGAGTGTGGACCTGTCGGCTCAAGACCAAGGCGCGGTGGTCCCGCTGCTGGTGGAGATTCCGGCCAGCCCTTCCCAAGCGGAAGGAGGAAGCGGAGCCGCCATCGCGGCTGTCCTGCTGGGGTTTGCTCGCCTCGAGGCTTGCGACACCAAGGAGCGTGCGCGTCGCTGGGCACGGCGCTAAGCGCGATTCACAAGCTTATGGTGTTTTATGAGCCCGACGCGCCAGCGAGGGTTGCGGCTTTTCCTCGCTGGCGCGTCGGGCTCATTGTCTTTATGGACTCATCAACTGCCCAGGGCAGCACTGACCTGCGAAACGATGTCCGAGAACAACTTGTGCAGGTCCGTGTTCGACGCCGTCTGCTGGCCCGACGCGGACTGCTGGCTGGCGCTCTGGAGCGAATTGACCAGCAATTGTTGCGGGTTTTGCTGGTTCTGTCCATACGCCTGCTGGGCCCGGTGATGGTGCCCGTGATGCGCACCCTGGACTCCTTGCTGGGGCTGGAGCGGCGTGAGGTCGCCGGTCTGGGCGGCCGTCTGGAACTTATTGGCAAGTTGGGTCAGGAACTGGGCCTGGTTTCCTTGCCCCTGTTGCTGCGCCGCGGTCTGGAGTTCGCTCGCAATTTGCGTTAGAACTTGCTTGAACTTCGTCGGATCCTGTTGCTGGAGCTGCTGGAGTTTGCTGAAGAGCTGGCCCGCCCCCGAGATCCGTTGGGAATCGCTACCGCCATCCGGGTCATTCACTGATGTGCTGTTCGTAGCCTGGGTCAGCGAAGTCGACCCGTTGATCCCCTGGAGATCCGCCAGGGAATGACTGTTCGGCAGGATACCACTCAACCCAACTTGGGTAGTCATCTGGCAACTCCTCAGGAAATGTGGATTGTGCTGCGGTACCCCCTGGTAATATGACACAGAATCGGTTACCCAGACTTCCAACTCGACTCCTTTCTCTGCCAGCGACTCCACCGCGAGGCTGTACGGGTTACCTTTTCGTTACCGTCGATCCATCCTATCGCTCCCCCGCGCTCGGACTCTTGTGCCGCAGCACCTTACCGGCCAGCGTGCCGTTGTACTTGCCCTCGTCGATCGCCAGCTTGCCATTGACGAACAGGTAGCGAACACCGGTCGCATACTGGTGCGGCTTGTCGAACGTCGCCTGATCGCGGAACGTCTGCGGGTCGAATACCACGACATCGGCGTAATAGCCTGGTTTCAGGTAGCCACGCTCCGGCAGCTGGAGGATATCGGCGGGCAAACCACTGGCGCTGCGGAGCGCGTGCTCGAGAGTGATCACCTGGTCCTCCAGGGCGAAACGGCCGATCTTGCGCGCGAAACAGCCATAGCTGCGTGGGTGCGGCACCGTATCGCTCGGGACTTGCGAGCTGCCGTCGCTGGCCGTGGCGACAAAGGGCTGCTTCATGATCAGACGCACGTCCTCCTCGCTCATACCGAAGTTGACGATCCCCGCTCCGCCGCGGCGCTCGATCTCCAGGACGATGTCGAGCACACTCTTGTTTTCCGCATTGGCGATGCTTTGCAGGTCCTTGCCTTGCCAGGCACGCTGCCCAACATAGCGGGCAATCCGGATACTGCTACCTCCTTGTCGGCCATCGAGGTTCCGCTCAATCGCCTGGCGCAGCCGGGGTCCTTGCTCGGGATCGTCGAGGCGGGCGAGGAAGTCCTGGTGCGTGCCTTCCCGGAATTGCGGCGGAATCAGCGTCGCCGACAGCGAGGTGCTGCTAGCTGTGTACGGATACTGATCGGCGGTCACGACCTGGCCCTGGGCCCGCGCTTGCAGGATCAAGGCGATTTCGTCAGCGGCCTTGCCCCACGCCTGCCGTCCCGAGGCTTTCAGGTGCGAGATGTGCACCGGCAAATGGCCCTCGCGCCCGATGGTCAACGCCTCGTTGATGGCGGTGAGCACGCCAACGCCCTCGTCGCGAATGTGGCTGGCGTAGAAGCCGCCGTGCCGTGCCGCCACCTTGGCCAGGGTGATGATCTCGTCGGTCTTGGCGTAGGTGCCGGGGTTGTAGATCAAGCCCGTGGATAGGCCCCAGGCGCCGTCCTTCATGCCTTCGTCAACGAGGGCCTCCATCTTTTTCAGTTCCTCGGCCGTCGGCAGCCGATTGGCGTTGCCCATGACCTTCTGGCGTACCGAGTTGTGCGGCACTTGGTGGATCGTGTTGCTGCCGATGCCATTGGTTTCCAGCTTTTGGAAGTGGGCCGCCACATCGGTCGGACCGGAGCCGCAGTTGCCGGTCACGACAGTGGTCACGCCCTGGAGCAGGTAGCACAGGTTGGCCCGCGTGGTCGGCTGGAGCAGGGCGGTGTCGCTGTGCGTGTGCAGGTCGATGAAGCCGGGCGCCACCACCAAGCCGGTACCGTCGAGGACTTTGGGCTGGCCGGCGACGGTGAACGTGCCGACGGCGACGATGCGCTCGCCGCGGAGGGCGAGGTCGCCCTTGCGGCCGGGTTGGCCGGTGCCGTCGTAGAGGGTGGCGCCGCGGATGACGACGTCGGCTTCGACGGCGGGGTCGGCGGCGGGGAGGAGGGCGAGGAGAGCCAGAGTGGTTAGCAGTAGCATGGGGGAGCTCCTACTATATTTGCCTTACAACTTACGGGGTGCTAGGGCACCCTCGGTCAGTGCTGCACCAGGGAGCTGAGTTGGGCCGCCAACTTGGCGACCACCAACTGATTCAGACTGATCCCTTCCGCGGCGGCCTCTCGTTCCAGGGCCGCGTGGAGCGAAATGGGCAAACGGACTACGAACCGCCCGCTCTTCGTCGGCGTGGCCCCAGCCACCAAACCAGTCCGCTCCCGGGCTAGGTCGATCAGGGCGCGGATCTTCTTGTACTCCTCCGTCTTCACGAACGCCGCGCGCTCCGCCCGGGTCGGGAACGCCTTGGCAATGAGTCCCTCCAGGGGATCAAACAGACTGTTCGAGAGGTCTGCCCATGTTGGGGCCCTCTTGGCCTGTTCTTCCGCTTGCTGGAGCAGTTCGGTAGCTTTATTCACGTGCCGTCTCCTCATCGGTCCACGGGGGAATGAATTCGACCAAGGACTCTCCGACTTCGAAGTACATGGCTTCCTGGCCGAGAAGGGCACCGAACTTTCCCACCAGGCGTTTCAGCAAGGGGATGTCGGCTTCCTCCGCCACGACCCAAACCTGGAGCAAGCGCTCGACCTGCTTCGCGCCGGTCTGCTTCATGCGATAAGCGCCTTCGACCTCACCTACCACCGCCCAGCCGTTGAAAGCGAGGTAGATCTCTTCCTCGATAGCGTCCAACGTCTCTTTGGGAACCTGGGTGCCGTCGTTGAAGGTCAAGGGGATTAGGAGAGTGGCTCGCTTCAACATGAGGGTATAGTATCACCTGCGATACTGGCGTCAACCCTTCACCTAGTCACGATCAACCCTCGTTCAACCCTCGTTCCCAAACTCCTGTTTGGGAACGGTCTTTGGCGAAACTCCGTTTCATTCCTGCGACCCGGCGACAACAACGAAACAGAGTTTCGCAGAATGCGTTCCCAAACAGGAGTTTGGGAACCAGGAAACTAGGATATCGCTTCCGATCAAACACCTTTCATTCTACCAGGGTCCTCGCCGGCTATCTTTGATGATTCTTCATCCAGCACCAGTGGCGGCTTGCCGAAGCGAGCCCGAATGCGATTGATCGCCTGCAACACATGCGGCCGACTCACCAGCTTCTTTTCCAGGCGGCGCTTGCCGGGGAAGTTCAACAGCATCAGGCCGATCAGGATCGTCAAGATCCCCTGTCCCGGCACGCCCGGCAGCGACATGATGATGCCCGCGATCACGAGCACGGCCCCCAGCGCGTTCTTGGCGATCAGCGCCGTCCAGCGCAAGGCCGGATGACGCTCTTCCCAGGCGAAGGCGGGCGGATGCTGGTCAGAAAAATACGTGGCCGGCAGCTTGACCAGCACCAGCGTCACCATCACCAGGCTGCCCACAAAACTGACCACGGAGACGAGCACACCCCAGAACACGCCGTTCCAGGTCACTCCCAACTGGTTCACGAAGTCGAACATGGCCGCCTGCTCTCCGTTCCGGGGCAGTACCACGGTACACCCTGATCCTGTGCCTGATGGTAAAGGGCGAAGCGCGCCGGAGCAAGGGCGGGATGGGCCACGTTTTGAGGAGGGGCGAGGGGTCCGTACTGAGTACTGGGTACTGCGAGCCTTCCCTGCACCCTCGCCCTTACCCCCCGTCGGGGCAACGGACGGCGGCGATGTCGCCAGGGATTTACAGGCGCTAATTAGCGCCGTTAACCAAGGGAAACGGCCCGGCCCCCCTGCTGCCGATCCGACATCCGATCCAAATATATACAAGTACTTATGTTTTGATGACTTGCGCTCGTTCTGGTTTTTTGCGTCTAGGTGGGCCGGCTTCTGGCACGCGGCTTGCACTATAAGAACGGCGTTCGAGAGCGAGGCAGGGTGGCCTTGCAACCGAATGGACGAGGACCCCCTCCTTCGTTCCTCCCCCGGATGCTCGACTCGGTCTCCCCTGGCCGAAGCAAGCTCCAGACTTTCTCCCCTAGTTACTCTCCCCCGCAGCCTTGTGCAGGATGTGCACAAGCAGCGCTAAACAATATCGGCAATACCTTGGAAGAACGCAGCAGGCCAAGCCTGTTTGCTTTGTCTGCTGCTGGAACAGCGTGTATCACCCGGAACGCGCGGGGCGTGCACCGCGCGGGACGGGATAAGACGTGCTTTACAATTTTGTTGCAATCTTATTGCGTGAAAGGAACAGAGATGCTGTCGAATCGTTGGAGCAACGTTGTGGTGGGGTCCCTCAAGGCCAGTCGGGTGGTCCTGGGCTTGGCACTTGTCATGGCCGCGTGCAGTGGCCCGGCTCTAGCATTCGGAGACGAAGTCCCGGAGATCGACCCAGGCTCCATGGCCAGTGCCCTGACCGCCCTGGTCGGCGGTATGCTGGTGCTGACGGACCGGCTTCGCCGAAAGTAAGCCTAGTCCGCCGACTCGTGACGGGGTTCGGACAGGAGCCTACGGCGATCCGGACCGAACCCCGTCTTCCTCATCTCGCTGCCACGCAGCCCCACCCCCTGGAAGTCATACTTGTGTTCCTCGACATCGCTTCCTCCCGCAGTGGCTTCACCAGTAGACGTCTGCTCTTGGCACGCTGGATTGGTCTGAGCGTGCTCCTCGTGGCCGAGTTGCTTGGGCTCACGCTACGCTTCGATACCGGACTGCTCGCCAACGATAAGCGCTGGTGGGCGGAACTTCTTGGGCAGACCCACCTCATTCCCCAGATCGCCCTCGCCATCGCCAGTGCGACGCTGGTCTTTAGCGGAGCCCGTCTGCGGGACGAGCTGGAGCAGCTGGCGGATCAATTGGATCAGCCCCGCTCCTGGTTGCCCTTTTTCCTTGGCCATCTGGTGGTGTTTGCGAGCTTTGCTCAGCTCACGGGCATGGTGATCGAGGGCGACATCGGCTCGTCGCCGTATCCGGGGGCCTGGTTTCTGGCCTGGGTGGCGATGGCGGTGTTGGTGGTGGCCTCCTGGGTGGCGTGCGCCCTGCCGGTCCGTATCTGCCTGCTGCTGGTCCGGCGGGCGAGCGGCCCGCTGCTCGCCGGCATTGCCGTCGGCGTCGCAGCCTGGGGGGCCGGCCAACTCACCGATAGCCTGTGGCGTCCTCTTGGGCGCACGACGCTGGCTGTCGTCCAGGCGCTCCTCGGGGTGCTGTGTCGCGATGTGGTTTGTGATCCGGTTGAGTGCGTGCTGGGCACGTCGTCGTTTACGGTGCACATTGCACCGGAGTGTTCCGGCTACGAGGGCATTGGCCTCACGTGGGTGTTCCTGGGGGGCTACCTCTGGTATTGCCGCCAGACGCTTCGCTTTCCACAGGCGCTCTTGCTGCTGCCGCTGGGAACCGCCGTCATCTGGCTGGCCAATGCCGTGCGCATTGCTGCCCTGATCGTCATCGGCACCTGGGGATCACGGGAGGTGGCGCTGGGCGGCTTTCACTCTCAGGCGGGCTGGCTGGCCTTCAATGCCGTGGCCTTGGGACTGGTCGCCCTCACCCGCTCTAGCCGGTTCTTCGGGGTGGCTCCTGCCCGAAGCGCGACGACGCTGGCTGCTCATCCCACGGCTGCCTACCTGGTTCCCCTGCTCGCGATTGTCGTGACCACTATAGTTACGAGTGCCTTGTGCACCGGCTTCGACCAGCTTTACCCGCTGCGGGTGTTGGCAGCAGGGGGGGCGCTGTGGTTCTTCCGCCGTCACTATACCGCCCGGTGCTGGACCTGGTCCTGGCAGGCAGTGGCCATCGGCATCGTGGTCTTTGCCCTATGGATGGCCCTGGAGCCGCTCGCTGCCACGAACGCCGCGGATAGCGCCTTCGCCGCCAACTTGGCGAGTCTCCCGCGGGGCTGGGCCGCCGCCTGGCTGATCTTCCGCGTGGTGGGCTCGGTGATCACGGTGCCCTTGGCCGAGGAGCTAGCGTTCCGTGGTTATCTGACTCGGCGGTTGATCGCCGCCGATTTTCAAGACGTGCCGCTGGGCCGTTTTACCTGGTTTTCCTTCCTCGTGTCCTCGGTTCTGTTTGGAGCTCTTCACGGCCGTTGGCTTGCCGGGATCCTGGCCGGCATGTTCTACGCGGGAGCCGTGTACCGCCGCAAGCAGCTGGGGGACGCCGTCCTGGCGCACGCCGTCACCAATGCCCTCATCGCCGCTTATGTGTTGACGACCGGAACGTGGTCGTTGTGGTCGTAAGCACCAACCCTTCAAAAAGCCGTGTCGGTCGGGTGGCACGCCCTGAGTCT
>JBGQLF010000558.1:0-6944 GCA_041499985.1 Gemmataceae bacterium | reverse complement strand
GGAGGTGTCACAATTGGCCAAGGCACGCGGCGCTGACTTCGACAAGACGGTCAAGCGCGTGACTCAGCCCGCCGCCGAGCCGATGGAGCGGCCCAAAGGCACGGCTCCGGTCAAGTATTGGGCTGCCTTCGTCCTCTCCGGTTCGGGACAGTAAAGCGCGAGTGTTCCACGACTGACAGTGACGGGGAGGGCAAACCATGGGGCCGCATGGATTGCGTTGCGTTACGTTGCCACCCCAATGCGTTGCTGGGCCCCCACAGGCGTTGCGGAACGCAATCCATCCGGCCCTGCCATCGGTTCGGGAGAAACGGTCTGACTCCCGTCGCCACCGACGATGCGCGCTCGCACTCCGCGATCCTTTCCAAGAATTCGCAAAGAATCTTTCCAAAACCCTGTCGTGTTGCGCCGTTCCCTTCCGCTTATCCAGATAGAGGCAACAAAGAGGACTCGGCTTCCGAACATGGATCCGGCTCCTCCGCGGGCTGTGCTCGGTGCGGTGAAGAGGCTGGTGGACTCTCTCGGCAAGAGTCCTTGATCATCGAGCGCTGCACAGCAGCACAGGAGGTAGGTCATGAAACGGCTACTGATCGGTCTGGCGGCGGGGGTGGTTGGTCTGACGCTTTCCCAAACGGCGCTCTTCGCCGACCACGGCCAGGCAGGAAATCACGGCGCGCAGCCAAGTCGTGCCCCTGCTCATCCAACGGTGCGGCCGGGCCCATCCGGCAACAGCACGAATAGCCCTGGCCGGACACAACGCCCCAGTGGAACGTCAACGGTAAGCCAATCGTCCGGCAAGCCCACTAACAATGCGAGCAGCCGGCCCAACGCCAGCACCGCGAGCGCTACGATCAACCGGCCGAACGGGCAGCAGAGCCAAGCGCACAAGAACCACGACCCTCATCCGGGGAAGCGTCCTGGCGGCACGCTCGTCGTGCCGGTGCTTGCGGGAGCGAGCGTGGTGCCTACCGGCGGGACCATTCTCTACGGGAGCGAGCCGGGAAACGGCTTCGGAATCTCGACCAGCTTCGATGGCGGTCTCGTCCCACTTGGGTCTGACCCGGGCGCAAGCGATATCTCTTTCAGCACGACCGCCAGTCCCTTGGCACCGGTGCAGACGCGGCGTATCCTCCGGGTCAAGAATGACACCGGAGGCCGCCTGCGGGTCTTCGTCCAGTATCACACCTTGAACGATCAGAACCAGTGGGCGTGGTATCCGGTCGATCCGGGACAAGCCCCCAAGGGAGTTTCCTGCATCTTCGACCCGGGCGAGGAGACGACCATTGAGCATAGCAGCTTCGTGATCAACGCCGACCGGGTGCGCATCTGGGCGGTCGCGGAGCAGGGCGAGCAATGGACCGACTACCAGGACGCGGACCTGTGGCTGGTGCCAGAGGTGGAGGACGGCAAGCACCAGTACCGTGCCGACCAGATGGAGGCCCACACCTTCACCTTCTCGCGATGAGCCGCAATCTCAGGCCCTGGCCGGTCTCGCGGCAGAGCCTGTGCCTAATGGGGACAGGACCCTTCGTTCTCGCTGTCCTGTCCCCGTTCTGCACAGGCTCTTACGCTTGCGCAAGCGATTGGCTTCAGCCCTCGGCCGGAAACCGCTCGATGAATGCCTTGGCCGGTGCCACTTCCTCCGGCCGCAGATTCTCCAGGATAATGGGTGCCTCGGGCTGATAGCGCCGCAGGAGCCGCAAGATCAGGCCATAATCCAGATTCCCAAGACCAACCCGCGGCGTAGTCCGTTCCTCCCCGACGCAACGGAGGTCCTTCGCGTGCAGTAACGGTGCCCACGGACCCAGCCGCTCGAACAGGCGCTCCAACTCGTCCCGCCAAGCACACGGGGGACTCTCCAACAGAAAGCATGCCGGGTCCATGACAAAGCCCAGGTTCGCGAACGGCAGCTCCTCGCGGAGGCGGACGGCATCCTCGACCGCCGCCAGCACGTGCGTACTCCCTGGCTTCAGCAGGACCGTGACCCCATGATCCGCCGCCACTCGCAAGGCCTCGGCCACGATCAGCCGTAGTTCGATCCAGGTCTCCTGGGACCGATTCGGCGGGTGCACGATGCCGGGGCACAAGCTGCCGGTCTCGGTCACGATCCGAGTGGTGCCGAAGTCACGGCAATGCCGGATCAGGGCATGCAGGCGCACAATGCCCCGATGCCGGTGCTCCAGGTCCGCATCCATCAGGTGGATGTAGCCCGACAGGCACGCGATGGCGACTCCGGCCGTGCGGAAGGCATCCGCGGCGTGGCGGCAGCGCTCGGGTGTGATGGCCCCCGGTTCGTGGAAACTGAGACCGGGAAAGTTGGGAGTCAACTGCACGCAGGTTAGCCCTTGCTGGCGCAATGCCTCGGCAACAGCAGCGGGGGAACCGCGAAAAAGGTGTGACGGGGCGCCCAGGGCGTTCTTAGTTCGGCTAGGGTCCATCGGCTCTCGGCAAACGGTCCAAGGGTTGTCGCAAAGGGTTCTCGACAAGATAATCGGCTCCGGACCCGAGAAGAAAGGAAAATCCGCCTTTGGCACACTGAGAAAAACAATGACCGAGCCCCAACCGCTAAGTTGGACTCTCACGGCGCGCTGGATCCTTCCCATCACGGGATCTCCCCAGGAGCGTGGCAGCGTCACCATCGCCGGCGAACAGATCGTGGCGGTGGAGCCGCACGGATGCCGCCCGGCCGATTACGATCTTGGCAATGTGGCCGTCCTTCCCGGGCTGGTGAACGCCCACACGCATCTCGATTTGAGCGGTCTCCGCGGCCAGCTGCCGCCGACGGAAGACTTCACGGCCTGGCTGCGCGGCGTCATCGCTTACCGCCGCAATCTTGCCACGGAACAGAGCGAAGCCGCTGTCCGGGCGGGGCTCGCCGAAAGCCTGGCTTGCGGAACGACGTTGCTGGGCGATATCTCCGGGCAAGGACTTAGCTGGCCGGTGCTGGCCCAGGCTCCGCTACGCGCCGTGGTGTTCCATGAACTGCTGGGCCTATCCAAAGCACGCGCCCGTCAAGCCTGGGCCAGTGCGAAGGCTTGGCTGCACGCGCATCCCGCTACCGCGACCTGTCGCCCGGGGTTGAGCCCCCATGCCCCCTACAGCGTCCGTGCCGCTCTCTTTCGCGTGGCGGCGCAATGGGCTCGCTGGCATGAAATTCCCCTGGCCCTCCACCTGTCCGAGACCGTGGCCGAGCTGGATCTGCTGCGCCACCGGCGCGGACCGTTCGTCAACTTTCTATCCGAGCTCGGCGTGTGGGATCCGGAGGGGTTGGTAAAGGGTCCCGAGGAAGTGGTGCGGATCTGTCGCGCGGTGCCCCAGACGTTGTTCGGGCACGGCAACTATCTCGACGCCGTTACGCCGCTTTCCTCCGGCAGCACCATCGTCTACTGTCCGCGCACCCACGCCGCTTTCTGCCACCAGCCGCATCCCTTTCTGGCATTTTTGGCCGCCGGTGTCCGCGTTGCCCTGGGCACCGACAGTTTGGCCTCGAACCCAGACCTGGATCTCCTGGCGGAGGTACGCTATTTGCACCAGCAATACCCGGAGGTGTCCGGCGGGCTCCTGCTGCGGCTGGCAACCTTGGCCGGAGCCGAGGCCCTGGGATGGCAGCACGTGACGGGGAGTCTCGAACCCGGCAAGTCGGCCGACCTGGTGGTGGTGCCGTTGCCGGCGCAGGACGGGCCCGACCCGTTCGCGTTGCTGCTCGAATCGTCGGAACGGGTGCGCGCGGTGCTGTGGCGAGGACAATGGCGGAACGCGAACCGTTCCGGAGGCGAAGCCGAGCGCCCGAGCCCGAACCGGGGTACATCTTGAAATCTCCGCCTCGACGTTCTATCACAAAAACATAGACTCGGCCCGGCGCCCGAGCCGAGCGTCGCTGCCCTGGATCCGGTGGACCGACGCGCTTCTGAGTGATTGCTGCTTTGAAGAAGGACAAGCCGCGATGCCTCTTGGTTACCTGTGCCTGGTTTTGCATGCCCACTTACCCTATGTCCGACATCCGGAATACGACGACTTTCTCGAAGAGGATTGGCTCTACGAGGCGATCACGGAAACGTATATTCCGCTCCTGGACGTCTTCGACAGCCTGGAACGCGATGGCGTCGACTGGCGCCTGACCATGTCGGTGACGCCGACGCTGGCCGCGATGCTCAGCGATCCCCTGCTGCAATACCGCTATCTGCGTCACCTGGACAATCTGATCACGCTGTCGGGCAAAGAGATTGAACGGACGCGCTGGCAGCCCGAATTCAACGGGCTGGCGCGCATGTATCACGAGCGCTTCCATCGGGCCCGCGAAGTGTTCGTCACGCAGTACGGCAACAACCTGCTCCAGGGCTTCCGGCGCTTTTTTGATGCCGGCAAGCTCGAGCTGATTACGTGTGCCGCGACGCACGGCTTCCTGCCGCTGATGACCATCAACCGCAACGCCATGCGCGCCCAAATCGAGGTCGGGGCCCGCGAGTTTCAACGCCATTTTGGCCGGCGCCCGCAAGGCATCTGGCTGCCGGAATGCGGCTATATCGAGGGCGTCGATGAGCTGCTGCGCGACTCCGGTATCCGCTATTTCTTTACCGACACCCACGGGGTCCTGTTCGCGGAGCCGCGACCGAAGTTCGGTGTCTATGCCCCGATCAAATGTCCCAAAAGCGGCGTGGCCGCTCTGGCGCGCGACACGGAATCCTCCAAGCAGGTCTGGAGCGCCATCGAAGGGTATCCGGGAGACTACACCTACCGCGATTTTTACCGCGATGTTGGCTTCGATCTCGACTACGAATACCTCAAGCCGCACTTGCACCAGAGCGGCATTCGCAGCCTTCTGGGCATCAAGTATTACAAGATCACCGGCCGAACCGACCACAAGCTTCCCTATGAACCGCGGGCGGCCCTGGACAAGGCCGCCGACCACGCCGGCAATTTCATGTTCAACCGTGAGAAGCAGGTGGAATGGTTGAGCGGCGCGTTGGACGGCCGGCCGGCCCTCATCGTGGCACCGTATGATGCCGAGCTTTTTGGGCACTGGTGGTTCGAGGGCCCGGATTGGATCAACTTCCTGCTCCGCAAGGTGCACTATGACCAGCAGACGGTCAAGACCGTCACCGTGCCGGAGTATCTGGATCGCCATCCCAAGATCCAGGTTGGCCAACCCACCCTTTCCAGCTGGGGTTACAAGGGCTACGCCGAGGTCTGGCTGGAAGGCTCCAACGATTGGATCTATCGCCACCTGCACGCCGCCGCCGATGGGATGGTAGAGCTGGCGCAACAGCATCCTCAGCCCGACCCGCTCCAGCGCCGGGCGTTGAATCAGGCGGCGCGGGAGGTGCTCCTGGCCCAGGCGAGCGATTGGGCGTTCATCATGAAGACGGGCACCATGGTCGACTATGCCCGCGACCGCACCCGCGTCCATGTGCTCAATTTCCAGCACCTGTATGACCAGCTGAAAAGCTCTGGCCTCGACGAGGGTTGGCTGAGCGAGATCGAACGCCGGCACAACCTCTTCCCGGACATCGATTATCGGGTCTATGCCTAAAATGGATGCACGAGGGACGCGAAGCTAGACGAAGAAAGAGCTGGCAGTGACAATTTCTTCTTTGTGTCCTTCGTGGATGCGCTCGTATAATAAGAGCAGCCCCGCGCCGCATTGATGGGCTTGATAACGGCGCCTGAAAGGATGGCTAATGCAAAACTGCGTCAGGCGATCGCGCTCGAGGCCGCCCGGCTGATGTATGAGCGCGTGGAATCCGAGTATTACACGGCCAAGCGCAAGGCGGCCAAGAGGCTCTGCCGGCGCGGTGTCAAACCCGAAGATCTTCCTTCCAACGCCGAGATCCGGGAGCAAATCCAGGTCTTCGCCCGGATCCACGAAGGCGACAAGCGTCACGAACACCTCCGCGACATGCGCCTCCAGGCCCTGCGCCTGATGCGGCTTCTGCGTGCCTTTCGGCCGCGGCTCATCGGCAGTGTCATGACCGGGCACGTCCGCAAGGGCTCCGATATCGACTTGCACATCTTCACCGACGCCGTCGGCCTCGTCACCGAAACGCTCGAAGGTGAAGGCTACCAGTTCGATGTCGAGCGCAAGCAGGTGGTCAAACACGGCGAAGCACGGGTGTTCACGCACATCCACATCTATGATCGCTTCAACTTTGAGCTGACCGTCTACCCCGAGGACAAGGCCCACTACGTCTTCAAGAGCTCCATCACGGGCAAAGCCATCGAACGGGCTTCCGTTCGCGAACTGGAAGAACTGCTGGCAAGGGAATATCCGGGCATCGATGTGGAAGAAGAGATGCAGACGGTGGCGGCGGCGGTGGATCCCTATCAGATCTACCGGATGTTGCTGTTGCCGCTGGAAGTGGTCCAGCAAGCGCCGCAGCATCATCCGGAAGGCGATGTTCTGTATCATTCCCTGCAAGTGTTCGAGCTGGCCCGCGAGCATCGGCCCTATGATGAAGAGTTCCTGCTGGCGGCACTGCTGCACGACGTCGGCAAGGGACTGGACCGCTCCGATCACGTCGGGTCGGCCGTGGCGGCGCTCGAGGGACTGATTACGGACCGGACGCGCTTCCTGATCGAACACCACATGCACGCCCACGAGTACCGCGCCGGCAAGCTGCCAGGCAAACTGCGGCGTGAGCTGGAGGGGTCGCCGGATCTGGAAGACCTGATGCTGCTCCGTCAGCTCGACGACGAGGGACGGATTCCCGGAGCCGTGGTCGGAACCGTGGACGAGGCGCTCGACTACCTCAAGGAGCTGGAACGGAGTAACGGCTAGCATTGCCGGGCAAACACCACGTACGGTTTAGCCGCAATACGGTTCAAATGAGCATAACGACTGACTCGACAAAGGTTTTCTTCAAGGGCGGTACAGGCCGATGTTCCGGGCGCTTCTTCTTGAACTTGGACATCTTCCGCTTGACCACGCGCGGGTTGACCCGGTTCTCCCG
>JBGQLF010000557.1:0-6954 GCA_041499985.1 Gemmataceae bacterium | reverse complement strand
GCCGACTTCAACAACGACGGCAACCTGGACCTCGTCACCGCCAATCCCACTACCGGGGCCATCGACGTCTCCCTCAGTAACGGCGATGGCACGTTCCAGACCGCCAGAACCATCTTGCTAGGCGGAGAACCGATCGCTGTGACCACCGGTGACTTCAACCACGACGGTCGGGCAGACGTTACTGTGGTCAATTACCAGACCAACACGGTCTCCATCCTGCTGGGCATCGGCGACGGCACGTTCGAGGCGCCGCTGTCCTATCTCGTTGGGAACCATCCGGTCGCTGTGGTGACCGGCGATTTCAATCACGATGGCATCACCGACCTGGCGGTCGCCAACTTCGGGTCCAGTACCGTGTCGATCCTGCTGGGTCGAGGAGATGGCACCTTCACCACCGCGCAGCAAATTGCCGTGGGTCAGGGCCCTGTGGCGCTCGCCGTGGGCGATATGAACGGCGACGGGACGCTCGACCTGGTCGTGGCCAACAGTCTGTCGCGCAGCGTCTCCATCCTGGAGGGGGTCGGCGATGGCACCTTCCGACTTCGCGCTACCCTGGCCCTCGCGACGACCCCCAGCTCCGTGGTGACGGGTGACTTCAACGCTGACGGCAAATTGGATATCGCCATCGCCTCTCAGGTCAACAACACCGTCTCCGTCCTGCTTGGAAAGGGCGACGGCACTTTCCAGACTCCCGTCCCGTTTGCTACAGATACGGCCCCGGTAGCGCTTGTGGCCGGTGACTTCAACGGCGATGGGCACCTCGACCTGGCGACGGCCAACAACAACTCGAACGATGTCACCATCCTCCTGGGACAGGGAGACGGCACGTTTTACGCCCAGGAACCCTTCGGCGTCGGGCTGTATCCGTTCGCCCTCCTTGCGACTGATTTCAACAGGGATGGCCGGCTGGACATTGCCACTGCCAATGGCCTGGGTGAACCTGTCTCGGTAGGACTTGGCCTGGCGAGTGGTACCTTTATCAATCCGGAGGTGGGCACTCACCCGTTTCGCTCGACACCTCTTGTGAGTGACCTCAACGGCGACGGCCTGCCCGATGTTGCCATCCTCGAAGGGGACGGCTCCATCCTGGTTCGGTTCGCTAACCCGAGCGCTCCCGGGACATTCAATCCACCTATCGTCCTCAATCCCAATGCTGCCGACAAGGTCCGCGACCTGACCCTGGTTGTCGTCAACGGGAGACAGGAACTGGCCGCCCTCAACGCGCGGAATAACGTGATTTCATTCTACGCCTACGCGGGCCATTCTCAGTTCGCCCACATCCGCGGCCCAATCGTACCGGCGGACTTGCCGGTGCGGATCGTGGCCGGCGATCTCAACGGCGATGGCCGGCAAGACCTGGTCGTGGCCTCAACCTGTGAATACTGTGGCCGGATCGATGTCTATTTGCAACAAGCCGACGGCACCTTCGGGCCAGCCAGTTACGAGCGCGAGGTGGGATCCAGCCCATCCGGCCTGGCGCTTGTGAACCTGGCAGGCGGCGCCGGTCCGGACATTGTCGTAACAGACCAGCATTCCGGCGAGATCTACATTCTCCAGAATACAAGCACCACCCCTTTCGCGGCGGTACTTTCCTTCCGCGCCGGCGCGGGGCTGTACGGCGTTTCTCAGGACGGGGATGAGGAGACGCTCGGAGTGGAATCGCGCGAAATCCCGATCGCTCTGGTGGCCGGAGCCTTTGGCGGCGGCGCGACGTCGGACTTAGTCGTGCTGAATAAGGGTAGCGACCACTTCGACCTTCTGGCCGGGGATGGCCACGGCGGCGTGTTCAATCCGGAAACCTCCCTTTCCTACCGTAGTGGGTGGGATCCTAGCGCCATCGTATCCGGCGATTTCAACCATGACGGCATCCCCGACCTGGCGATCTTGAACCGAAGCCTCGCCCAGGTCCTGATCTACTTGGGCGATGGCAGGGGAGGTTTCGTGCCCCAATACGGCAGAGACCGAGATGGGAGGCTGCTTGGCCTGGCAGCCAGCAACACACCTGATGGCCTTGGGGTGGCCGACGTCAATGGCGATGGCCGCCTCGACCTGCTCGTCGGCAATTCGAGTGGCGACGTGCTGACCCTGCTGGGCAACGGCGACGGCACCTTCGCGCCCTACCAGCGCCTCGACCGCCATGTGGCCCTGGCGGTCGCCGACGTGAACCATGACCACCAATCGGAGTTTGTCTTCGCCGACCAGTCTCTCGATCGGGTTACGTTCCAGTCCAACCAGGCCGGCCCAACCTTCCAACAGGGACGCGAGGACGGTGTACTGAACCCCAATGCGGTCAAGTTGGCCGACCTCAACGGCGACGGCATCCCCGACCTGATTGTCGCCAACGGCGGCGGCAACGATATCCTGGTCTACCTGGGCCAGGGCAACGGCCAGTTCGGTCCGGCCCAGCGCTTCTTTGTGGGCACCGATCCGGTCAGCATTACGGTCAGTGATCTGACGGGCAATGGCATCCCCGATTTGGTGGTCGCCAACCACGGCTCCAACGACGTCTCTCTCCTGTTCGGCCAGGGCCAGGGCGCCGACTGGACCCTCACAGCCGGACCTCGTCTCCGGGTCGGCACCGGACCTGTCGCCACCGTGGTCCAAGACGTTAATGGCGACGGCATCCCGGACCTCCTGGTCGCCAACAGCGAGTCGAATAATGTCTATCAGCTTGCCGGCCTGGGCCACGGCTTCTTCAACGATGACAATCCAATGATCTACGCGACGGGCAACAATCCCGTGCAACTGTTCGTCGGCCAATTTGACAACCAGCCCGGCTTGGATTTGGTCACGGTCAATGCCCAGTCGAACGATGTGACCTTCTTCTCTGGCTTCGGGCCAGGGCGCACGATTCCCCTGGGCGGGACCAATCCGGTCGCAGCCCTCGCTGGCGATTTTAGCCATGACGGCACCAGCGACCTCATCGTGGCCGACAGGGATGGGCACTTTACGCTGCTGCTGGGCGCCTCCAACGGACTCCAGGTCGTGAGCCTGCTGGCGCCGCCCAACCTGGTCAACGTCTCGGACATCGCCCTGGGGAGCGTGGACGGCAACATGGTGGAGATTTACGCGACCACGGAAGGCAAGGAAGAGGCCATTCCCGTAACCTTCCTCTTCGACCTGAGGCCCGTCGGACTGCCCGGCGGGGCATCCACGGATCCGACTCTCGCCGACGTGCTGGGCAGCACGGTGGCCGACTTCTCTTCTTCTTCCTCCTCTTCCCGGTTGGAGATCCTTGCGACTCTGATCGTCGGCCCCAGGGATCTGGAACTTCCCTCCCCGGTAGGGCCTGTGGCGCGGGCAGTCGACAGTGGCGAAGCGGAAGAGGCCCAACCCGGAGGAATCCTGGTCACCGCAGCGGACGACACCGCTCACGAAGTGGGGCGCAACGCCCTGATTCTAGGGGCAGACGAGACACCCATCTTCCCAGATCTGAACAGCCCGAAGGACACCAAGCCCGAGGACGTTGAGGTACCGTTCCCCTCCCCACTGGAGTTGTTCGACCTTCGCAACAAGGTCACCTGCAACCCCAGTTGGCAGGAGGTCGTTGATGCGGTCAGCCATTGGACCGCTGGTGGTTGGAGCGTAGGACGGATTTCCAATCCGTCCGGAAAGCTGGGACGGATTGGAAATCCGTCCTACGAACTGGCGTCCCTCGATTCGGTACGAGCTCTGTCCGTGGCTGAGGTGACAGCAGCGGCCGAGGAGCCACTGGAAGTCGAGGACCCCGCGTTCCTTCTGCGTGACCACTTGGTAGCCGAACCGGCATCCGGTAGCCCGACCCGCATCCCGGCCTTGGCCCTTTGCCTCGTGTCGGGGTTCCTGGGCCAAACCCGTCCTGCTCGCACGCAGCGAGTAGAGCTTAATACCCCAAGGAGAGCCTGAGCATGAATCATCTGAAGCCGGAGCTTCAACGCGTACGCGGACTACGGCGAGCTTTAGCCCTGTTCGCTCTCCTGCTGTTGGTGACCACGGCCGGCGTGTCCTGGCTGCTGCCGCTCCTCACCCCAGTCCTGGCCGCGCCGGTCCGGGCACCGCTCGGAGCCGTCGTTGTGACCGCCCTGTGCGTGCCCTCCCTGTGGTACGGGATCTTCCGAAAAAGAGACATCTCCGACCTTCCGAAGCGTCTCTGCGCCGAACAGATCATTCGCCATGCGACGGAAGGCATCCTGACCATGAACAGTCGTGGCCTGGTGCTGTCGCTCAATCCGGCCGCCGAGAAGATCTTTGGTTATCTCTCCGCCGAAGTTCGGGACCAGCCGGTGACCCTGCTCCTGAAGGATGCCCCGACGAAGGACAGCCAAAAGTTTCTGCATGATAGCCTGCCGGTCGGCAGCATCCTCGGCCTGGCCGCCGGTGCCCATGAGGTCATAGGTACGCACAAGAACGGCGAAACCTTCCCCCTTGAACTGACGGCCAGCAGCGTGACCTGCGATGAGGAAACCGTCAACGTGGTCTTCGCCCGGAACGTCGGCAAACGCAAGCAGGCCCAGCGCTATCTGACCGCACACTATGCGGCCACTTGCATCCTCGCCGAGGCCTGTTCCCTGGCGGAAGCCCTCCCGCGCATCCTCCAGGTGATCTGCGGAGCCCTGCGCTTCGAGGCCGGTGCCTTCTGGCGCTGGGATGCGGACGCCGGAGTGCTCTGCTGTAATGACGTGTACCAGGATCCTTCTGCCGCCCAGCCGAACTTGCTGCACTCCAACCCATTGACCTGCAACCCGGAGCAGGGGCTCGCCGGCCGGGTCTGGTCGACGGGCAAGCCATTTTGGGTCGAGGATCTACTCCGCACCAAGGACTTTCCGTGCCTGGAAGTGGCTGTCCCCCTCCAACTGCATGGTGCTTTCGCCTTCCCGATCCTGATGGGTCAGAAAGTCTGTGGCGCCATGACCTTTTTCAGCTGCCAAAAGCTGAGAAAGGACGAGCAGTTGCTCGATATCATGGGTGAACTGGGCAAGCAGATCGGCCAGTTCATCGCGCGGAAACAGGACGAAGAGAAGCTGTTGCGGAGTGAGGAGCGGTTCCGCCAACTGGCCGAGAACATCGATGAGATATTCTGGATGGCGGACGCCGCAGATGGCCGGATCCTATACCTCAACCCGTCCTACGAGCAGGTGTGGGGCCGGTCTTGCCAAAGCCTCCAATCCCAGCCGTACTCGTTCCTGGATTCGGTACACCCGGCCGATCGGGCGCGCGTGTCGGCGGCGCTGGAACAAAAGAAACGGGGCGCGCACACCAGCGAGGAGTATCGCATCGTGCGGCCCGATGGGTCGATCCGCTGGGTTTGGGACCGCGCCTTCCCCGTCCGGGACAGCCACGGACAATTCTACCGGATCGCCGGCATCACCGCGGATATCACGGATCGCCGGCGAACCGAAGAGGCGCTGCGCGAAACGACGCAGACGCTTCAGGCCTTGGTTCAAGCCGCGCCGGTAGCCATCACCATCCTCGACCTGGAGGGCAAGGTCCGGCTGTGGAATCCCGCGGCCGAGTGCATTCTGGGTTGGAGCGAAGCGGAGAGCGTGGGACAACCGCTCCCCTGGCTCCAATCGGATAGCCTTGGGGATTCAGGTGGCTTGCTGTCGACCGTCCTTCAAGGCCAGACCATCCACCGAATGGAATCCAAGTGCCGCCGGGAAGACGGGATCCTGGTCGAGGTAAGCCTGTCGGCTGCGCCGCTACGGGATACCGCCGGTACCCTCCTCGGCGCCCTGGTCCTGCTGATGGATCTCACGGAGCAGAAACGACTGGAAGATCAGCTCCGCCAGGCCCAAAAGATGGAGGCGGTGGGTCAATTGGCGGGCGGCGTCGCCCACGACTTCAACAACCTACTGACGATCATCACGGGCTATAGCCACATCCTGTTGGCGGATTTGAAACCTGGGGACAGCACGCTGGAATTCCTGGAGCAGATCAAGCTAGCGGGAGAGCGCGCGGCCTCGTTGACCCGCCAGCTCTTGGCATTCGGCCGCAAACAGACGCTCCAGGTCCAGGTCCTCGACCTCAACACGCTGGTCTGCAACATCGAGAAAATGCTTCGCCGGCTCATCGGCGAGGACATCGTGGTGGTGATTGAACAGGACCCGCTTTTGGGCCAGGTGCAGGCGGACCCCGGGCAGCTCGAGCAGGTCTTGCTCAACCTGGCCGTCAATGCCCGGGATGCCATGCCCCGAGGAGGCACGCTCACGCTCACGACTACCAATGTCGAGCTGGACGATGCCTGGGCCCAGGGTCAGCCCGAAGTGGTGCCCGGCTATTACGTCCAAATCGCCGTGCGCGACACCGGAACCGGGATGAGCACGGAGACCATGGGCCGAATCTTCGAGCCCTTCTTCACTACCAAAGAGGTGGGCAAAGGGACTGGCCTGGGGCTCGCCACGGTCTACGGCATCGTCAAGCAGAGCGGTGGGCACATCGAGGTGGACAGTGAGCTGGGCCAAGGCTCGACGTTTCGCATCTACCTGCCGCGCTTCGAGAGGGCGGACTCGGAGTCTCGTGCTCAGGACAGTCCCTCGGACATTCCACGGGGGAAGGAAACCGTGCTACTCGTGGAAGACGAGGAAAATGTCCGGGAATTCATCCATCACAGCCTGCGGTTGAGCGGGTACACGGTACT
Organism: Gemmataceae bacterium; assembly: GCA_041499985.1. Lineage (GTDB taxonomy): Bacteria > Planctomycetota > Planctomycetia > Gemmatales > Gemmataceae > JBGQLF01. The sequence continues at coordinate 338 of JBGQLF010000557.1, read as the reverse complement.
CCGAGCCGGATCGGGCCAGGAGGCGCTGAAGCTCTGCGAGGAGCACAAGGGCGACATTGATTTGCTGGTGACCGACGTGATCATGCCTCACATGAACGGCCGAGAGCTTGCCGAGCGGGCCGTTACCGTACAGCAGGACCTCAGCGTACTCTATATCTCAGGCTACACAGATAACATCCTGGACAATCATGGTATCCTCGCTCCCGGGACCGCTTTTCTCCACAAACCGGTGACCCCCAGAACCTTGGCGAAGAAAGTGCGCGAGGTGCTCGACCGACGCAATCCGTCGAGACAACTGCTGTGCCAAGGGGCGCAAACGCCGTAGTACCGGATCATGC
>JBGQLF010000556.1:0-6955 GCA_041499985.1 Gemmataceae bacterium | reverse complement strand
GCAAGTTTGCAACTTGCCGGAGTTGCTCGGCAAGTTGCAAACTTGCCGCCACAATTCTGTGACCTGATTTTGAACCATGCCGATTCTGGTATGTCCGCTCGATCCGGTCAGCGCGGCGTAAGCCTGGGCCATTCCAATTCCACGCCGTCGCTCTGCAACTGGCGCTGGAAGTCTTGCAGCAATCGTTTGTTCTTTCGCACCTGCCGAGGTGGCTCCTTACGCTGCACGCAAAATGCGGCCAGAGCACCCGCTGCTTCACCGATGTTCCATTCGACCGGGTGCAGCCGGTAGCACCCATTGGTGATGTGCGTGACGCCCAGGTTCTTGCACGCTGGCAACAGGTTCTCGACTCGCCGAGGCAACAAGGCCCCCAGGGGGATCTGGAAGGGCAAGGAACTGACGTCGATGTAATTGTCACCGGCGCTGCTCGGGTGCAGATCGATGCGATAACTGCCGAGGCCTACCGAATCGGCGAAGCGCTCGGCCGTCACCTCGTCACGGCTCCTTCCCATCCGCTGCATGCGGGCGTCCGTGCCAACCTGTTGTTCGATGACAGTGAAGTCGGCCTTGATGCGCCGCGCCTCGCGGATGTAGGGGAACTTGGCGAGTCCGTCCTCGGTGTCCACCACATCGCTGCGGAGCCGGAGTCCTTTCCAGCCTGTCTTTCCGTCCGGCCGCGGCGCTTCGGTCTGCATCCAGTATAGGAGTGAGAGGCTCAGCTGCTTACCCCGCTGCAAGTGCCGGGCTGCCTCCTCGGCAGAGACCTCACACAGATTGCCGAGCCAGTAGTCGTTCTGCGGCCAGTTCACGAGGCAGATATCGCTGGCGTAGCTGCCGGCCCGAAAATTCCGCTGGTCCACGATGCGGCGATAGTGCCAGAGGTTTAGGCCGGTGCCGGGGCCAGTGGGATCAAAGCTTACGAGCCGTTCTTCGAGACGGATTGGGTCAGACATGCGCCAGCTCAGGAGTGCTCCAGGCCATGCCGGACGTAGCTGCGGGACGTACTTGCTCCAGAAAGCGTACTCATCGGGCCTGGCGATGGTGTGGTCCTCGCCCGGGATGTGGTCCAGCGCGAAACAGCAGGTGAACGCCTGTTGGTTGTGCGGCTGCGCTTCGAGCGGCGCGTGCCGCTCGCCGGTTTCCTTCTGTGACTCAAAGCCAGTTATGTATTCCGTTCGCGTCAACGGCAGCAAATCGCCCAGCTCGGTCGCGTCGAGGAAGTACGGGGCGGTGAGCACGGTCTCCCGGCCGGTACGCAGGTCGCGGACGGTGACTGCCCGCACGCGGTCGCCCTCGGTCTCGGCCGCCACAGCTTTGTGTTGCAGGAGCAACAGCACGCGCCGGCTGCTGAGCGCAGGAGCAAGCAAGTTGTGCAAGACCGCGAGGGCCACCCGCGGCTCATGGCACAACCGCGAGACGCGACCGTTGCCCGGATTGAGATGCTCCACGGCACGGGCTTCGGTCGTCAAGGGATAGTGCCGGCGGTAATAGGCGCGGATCTCGTTGCGAAATTGGCGGTAGAGACGTGTAGCGCCAAACGCCTCGATCCAGGCATGCTCATCCGGCGGCACGGCCTGTTGCGTTAATTGGCCGCCAATCCAGTCCGTTTCCTCCGTAAGGATGACGCGGCAGCCGGCGCGCACGGCGGCCAGCGCCGCGGCGCAGCCGCCGCAGCCTCCACCCACGACGACGACGTCGGCTTGGCGCTCCGCGGGCGCGCGACTGTCGCCAAGGGCCCGCTGGCCAAATACGAGCGGCGTCGCGGCGGTCATGCTGAGGAACTCTCGTCGATCCACGGCAACACCTCGAAACACGTGCGCTTCGTTTAGGTAGAATACAGCCAGCGCCCCAGGTAGAGAGCCGGCAGCAACAAAATCAGGATGCAGAGCCCCACGGTGCCGGCCGAAACCGTGGCCAGGACTGCATCCAGGACAACCAGCCCCAGGACTGCCCGCTTCACGGCGGACTGCACTCGGGAGGGGGTCGGTTCGGCAATGGCATGCCCTGCGGGAATCCCGACCAAGAATCCGAAGCCCACTAGCAAGTAAGGAAAGAGCAGCGAGCTCGAATCGGCTGCCAATCGGGCTGGCAAAGCCAGGGCCACGAGTAGAGCCGCCAACATCACCCCCGCGGCACTCGCCAGCGTGGTCTGGCTGCTCACGCGCGCCTCGGTGCGGGCAAACCAGGTCACGCCGATAATGTACACCCCCACAACGAGTGCCAGATGGACACGGAGGCTCCAGGGCCAAGTCTCGGGATCGGCCAAGGTCAGTCCGAGATGCACATTCAGGAACCGACAGCTGCCCATGGCGAGGGGGCCGAGCCAGGTACGTTTCAGCCACGCATCATAGAGCAGAATAGCCGCGACCAGTGCACTCGCCAAGAAGAAAGGCGTGCGGGACAGCTCCTCTCCCTGCCAGCCGGTCGCGCCCGCCAAGACCAAGCCGGTCGTGAGCAGGCCAGCGCCCAAGCGGATTGCCGCCCGCGACGTGATGCGGCCCGATGGGAGGGGGCGGAAGGGACGCTCACGTCGATCTTGCTCGAGATCGAAAATGTCGTTCCAGGCCATGCCACCCATGTACAAGCACGCCGAGGCCAACACAAGCAGCAACCACCGCAGCCAGGGTATCGGCATCGTTCCGCTGGCGAGCGCTACGAACCCGCCCAGGCAAATATCAGCGCAGGCCGTGAACACATTTGGCAGACGCACCAGCTGCGCATAGGGAAACAGACGGCTCATACACTGGCCAGGATCGTGTTCACCCGTTCCAGGGCGGTACGGGCGGCGGCATCGGGGTTATCCACATACGGGTACAGCTCGATGGTAATCCAGCCGTTGTAGCCGATCGCGCGAATCGCCTGGAAGGTGGACTTGAAATCGATGGCCCCTTCGCCCGGCACCAGGTGGTGGTGCACGCGTGTGGCGGCGATGTCCTCCAGGTGGATATGGCGAATGTACGGTGCCAGCCGCCGCACCGTCGGCGCTGGCTCATCGCCAACGCAATAGAAATGGCCGATATCGAAGTTCAGCCCAATGGCCGGGGAGTCGAGGTGCTGCATCAGTTCCAGGAACTGGTCGGCGGTTTCGACCAGCAGTTGCGGTTCCGGCTCGATGAGCAGCAGGACGTGCTCGTTCTCGGCATGCTCGATCACAGGCTTGAGGTTCTCGACGAACAGCCGCAGGGCTGCTGACCAGGAGGTGCCCGGCTCGACGGGTCCGCCCGGCTCGGTGGTAATGCAGGGCGCGCCCAATTCGCGGGCCAGAGTCAAACAGCGCATCGTGTGGTCGATCCGGATCTGGCGGTAATGGCGATCCGGCTCGATCCAGGAGGGATGCCAATAGCGCTGCCTTGGGTCGCTAATGGCGTTCATCATGAAGGCATTGACGTTGGATATCGTCAGGCGGTGCTCGGCGAGGACCTGGCGGATCGCCGCCTTCTGCTCTTCGAGCAGGCACGCCGGCCAGGCATGGGGCACATCCGCCATGATTTCGACGCCGCGGTAGCCGATCGCCGCGAGTCGGTGAACGGCCTCGGCGAAGGAGAATTTCAGATAGGCGTTCGTACTGAAGGCCCAAGCGGTGCTGTGCTCAACGCCTTGCGGCATCACTGAAGGCATAACGCCTGTTCTCCTTCGCCGAGGGATTCAGGGCCGACATCCGAGTGGATTCTTACTGCGGCGGCTGTCTTGCGCCAAGTACATATTCTTCCAATAAGGCGAACTGCTTGAAGAAATCGTGTTCCTCTACGCCCATCGGGCTCTTGAAGAAACAGGCCAGGTGGCGCAGCACGCCAACTTCACGCCGCCGTTGGGCGAGCAGAGCCAGGCGTGCCAGGTCGAGCACAAGCGGAGCGGCCAACAAGGAATCGCAGCCCTGCCAGGTGAATTGGAGGCTCATCTTCACGCCCAGGAAGCCCTGGAAGTGGATAAAGTCCCAGGCAGTTTTCCAGTCGTCAAGGGATTCGATGTATTCAATGGAAACGTGGGTCTGCGGCTTGTAGCCAACAATCTGGGCAATGACTTGATCCTTGGTGCGGAGCTTCGAGGCCTTATTCTGCGGATCATCGAGGACCAGCCCATCGCGGTTGCCGAAGATGTTATGGCCGACCCAGCTTAGGATCTGGAGATTGCGCCGAGCAAACATCGGCGCCAGAACCGATTTGAGGAGTGTCTCACCGGTCTTGCCGTCTTTGCCGCCCAGGACGGCGCCGCGCTGCACCGCCAACTGCTGGAGCGCCGGGAACGACGCGCCGAGTGACGGCGTAAAGTTAATATACGGATGACCCAGGTTGAGCGCGGCCCAAGCGTAGAGCGAGCTGGCTGGCAGCACGGGCGACGGACGCTGCTCCAGGCACGGGACCAGGCGCTCCAGGGAGCCGTGGATCTCTCCCAGCTCGAACGGCGGCTCGGTCGAGGCCACGCTGACGATGACCAGTTGATCGAGGCGATGCTTTTCCTGGAACGCTTGCAGGTCGGCTTGGATGCGCTCGATCGCCGCCCGGGCACTCTCCGCCTGCGGCACTTCCGGCAGATCCGCCAGACGAGCGATCGTGCCGCCAACATTCAGGACGGTTCCAGGGCGGACGTTTTCGCTCCAGCGGTCGAGGTCCGGCAAACAGGCTTCGATTAAGGAGGTGTCGAAGACATTGGAGCGCTGATGAAGTTCGGCGACCGCTTGGCGATAGCTGGTCCGCCGAATATCGTGGCCGCCGATCACGAACTGTGCCGGCTGATCCAGGTCGAGGTCGCCGAAGAGGGGCAGGGCGGTCACCAGCGCAGTCGTATCCATCAGGCCCTGGCGCCAGGCAGCCAGGCCGAGAGCCACCGTGCTACCCACGCCACCGAAGGCGCCAATGAACCACAGACCTACACGACACTCATTCATGGGAGTCAGATTCCAGCGAGACCTGGACACCGCAGCACGTACCATGCCTCAGGAGTGCCAGAGGAACGAGGCCAAGCGGTTTGGCGCCAGCCGGGCCATCCGGGCATGGGATTCGGGCAGGAATGGGGAAGGCGCGTCCAGAGCCTGGTTGCACTTCAGGATACCATCGCGAGCTAGTTCTTACTGGGTAAGCTCTTCTAAGTTTTTGATTGTCCCACGTTCCTTTCCAGAGGTCAAGCGACCAGAAGAAGGAAGAAGGATAAGGGAACAGCAGCCCCAACGCCTCTGTCTTACTTTCATCCTTCCTCCTTTCAGAGGTGGTTTCCATAGCATAACCTTCTAGGAGGAGCTCCAAGAGCTACACCACGGAGTACCAACACAAAAGGCGAGAGCTATGTCGCGAACCAATGAGGGCTTCTGCTCCATCGAGGAAGCATTGGCCGAGCTGCGTGCGGGACAGATGATCGTACTCGTGGACGACGAGTTCCGCGAGAACGAGGGCGACCTGGTGATCGCCGCGGAGAAGGTCACGCCCGAGGCGATTAACTTCATGATTCGCAACGCCTGCGGCATTGTCTGCCTGGCGCTGGCGCCCTCGATCTGTGATCGCCTGCACCTCGACCCGCTTCCCGGACACAATGTCGATGCCCACGCGACGCCGTTCACGCCTTACATCGACGCGCGCACCGGCATCACGACAGGAACGTCGGCGTTCGACCGCGCCCGCACCGTGCAGGTAGCCATCGAGGACGGCACGACTCCCAACGACATCATCCGGGGCAAAGGACACGTACCGGGCCTGCGGGCTCGGGAAGGCGGTGTGCTGGTCCGGGCCGGGCACACGGAAGGCAGTGTCGATCTGGTGCGCCTGGCGGGGCTCAAGCAAGCCGCGGTCATTTGCGAGATTGTTCATCCAGACGGTCACATGGCCCGCCTGCCCGATCTGCGCGCCTTCTGTCAGACTCATAACCTGAAAATGTGCACGATCGAGGACCTGATTAAGTATCGGCGTCAGCGCGAGCGCCTGGTCCATCGCGAATGCGTGCTCAAGCTGCCGACGGCGCACGGAGAATTCGATCTGGTCGCCTACACCTCGGTCGTGGATCCCGAACCGCACCTGGCGCTATGCAAGGGAGGCGTGGGTGTGGAACACGAAGGATGTGTGCCGGTGCAGCCCGACCCGGTTTTGGTGCGAATCCACAGCCAATGTTTAACGGGCGACATCTTCGACAGTCTGATGTGCGATTGTGGCTGCCAGTTGCACCAGGCGATGGAGCAAGTGGAACAGGCGGGCAAGGGAGTCATCTTGTACATGCGCCAGGAAGGGCGGGGCATCGGCCTGTTGTCCAAGCTCAAGGCGTACCAGCTTCAGCAACAGGAGGGGCTCGATACCGTCGAAGCCAACCAACGCCTCGGCTTCGGTGCGGACCTGCGCCATTACGGCATCGGAGCCCAGATCCTGGTGGACCTGGGAGTGCGCGAAATCCGGCTGCTGACGAACAATCCCAAGAAGGTCGTCGGCCTGGACGGCTATGGCTTACGCATTGTCGAGCGTGTGCCGATCCAGATCCCGCCCAATCAGATGAATCATCGCTACCTGATGACCAAGAAGGAAAAGCTCGGCCATCTCCTGGACGAATTGCAGGATGAAGTGTGAAGGCAAAGCTGGCGAGCCGAGAGCGTCGGCTCAGAGCTGACGCTCTCGGCTCACCCAAGCGCCCTACGGACCTTCCATACGACGCTGCATTTTGCTCAAATCATCGCCACGTCGCGCCTCGAGTCCCACAACGCGCCAGACGGGTTTGTGTTGCCCCTTCATCACGCCCGGGTCACTTTCGAGCACGACGACCAGATCGCTGCCGTAGCGCCGGTAGAACGTGACCTTGGCGTTGAGAGCGAGCGTCACGCGTTCGGTCTTCGGGTTCAGAACCCAGGAACGTGCCATGGCCTCGGGGAGACTGGCGGAGATCTCCTGAGACAAGAACACGTTGCCTCGACGCCGCTCGCGTAGGCCCCGGAAGAGGTTGCGAATCCCTTCCTGGAGATCGGTGCGTGTCCGGTCGTCGTCGG
>JBGQLF010000555.1:0-6956 GCA_041499985.1 Gemmataceae bacterium | reverse complement strand
CGCAACCGGTCCGTCGCTGAAGTAACTAAAAAGGTCGCACTAATATACTAAAAGATCAAAAGGACGAATCCGAGGGGCCAAAGGAAATCTTCGAGAGGCCAAAGGGGGAGTGTCGGCTAATTCTCGGACGGACTCCTAGGGAACGGGCCAACTTGTACGGCACGATGCAGAGAAAGCCGGGTAGATCGTCTCCTGTCCGGGGTTTATAATGCAGCGTGGAGGCGTTCCATGCGCGAGGAATGTCAATACGAGTACTTGGGTCCGTGGCGGGGTTCGAATTACCGGCAGTTCTTCTACAAACACCGGAAAATCCGGGCGGAAATACTCTACCGGGAAACGGTGGGCAGCGCGGCGCGAACGCCGGAAGAGGTCGCCGAGGATTACGACGTGCCGGTCGCAGCGGTTTACGAGGCGATCCACTACTGCACCCAGAACGAGGAGTTGCTGCGCCAAGAGCATGACGAAGAAGGGGCAGACATCCGCAAGCGGGGCTTGGATAAGTGGCCTTACGCCCCTCGGGATTATAAGCCTGAAGAATGAACCTTTATCTCGATGATGATAGCGTAGCTCGGCTTCTGGTTGGTCTTCTCCGTAGGGCTGGCCATGCCGTAACCCTTCCAGGCGACGTTGGGATGGCTGGCAAATCGGATCTCAGACATTTGATTTATGCGATCCAGCAAGGTTTGGTGTTACTGACATGGGTAAGAAGTACCCGATCGGTTTGAATGGCGTGCCGTAGGTGCACCGCGTCGTGACTCCCCATCCGGCCGACATCTTGCGGGCACTGCACGTCGTGCCCTGCTTGTCGCAGCAAACGGACCAGCAAGGGATCCACGGAATCATCGTCGAGGTACAAGTTCATGAGCGACCGAGCCGGGCCATCTGCTCCAGCGTCAACCTCCGGGTTCGGCCGTGCTTGGTGTAGTCCGGATCTTTCATACCTGTGGCTTCTTCCAAAGCCTCTTCCGCGGCCCAGTCTTCCTGGAGTTCCGGTGGGTTCGACTCACAATAGGTAATGGCCTCGCGCACGGCTTCGAGGGGAAGTTGATAGTCGGCGGCGATCTGTTCCAGAGTGCGCGGCTCCTCCGCGCTGACGAAGTGGCCATACAATGTCCGTGCGGCAATGTTCCGGCCTTTGATGAACAACTGCCGATAGACCGAGCCGGGTTTGCGGTCTAGATAAATCCAGTGGTTCGGAGGCGCTGCGCTCATAGTGTGAATTTACCATTCTTCTCGACACCCTTCAATTCCAACCAACCTCAAGCGACACCGTTTTCCCCCTCGCTAACTCGAATGATGCATACCCTGGGTCAGGAGGGCAGGGTTCAACCGTGGGTGGCACGCCCTGAGTCTTCGAAGGGCGTGGGCTGCGGCCGACACGGGCAAACACGCCCTTCGAAGACTCAGGGCGTGCCACCCAGCCGTTGCCGAGCCAAGGGAGCTGACCGAGGCCAGGCTTTTCTCCGGGTCGTTGCCGTGCAACTCCAAATGCTTGTGCACCAACGGCTCCAGCACGGCATGAGCGTCCGCTCGCAGGGCGCCCTGTTCGATCAGGATCTGTCCCAGGGGCTTGGCCTTTTCCAGTACCCAGGCATGCATCGCCTTGATCAAGGCATCACGGCTGATGAAATCCATCTGCAAGGCGAGGATGCCGAAGAGCAGGTTGCGGTCGGCGGCCGGCCGTGAGGGAGTTGGTTCGGACATGTCGTTGTCCTCGAGTCACGGGCTAGGTTCGGTGCTCCAGAGCACACTCAGTGGGTGGCTACCTCGGAGTTGGGCTTTGACTGTAGCCGATGGGAAGAGCGGATGCGAACGAAATACGAACCGGACGGGACACCGCCTGCGGCTATCTTCTCCGCCTCAGCCAGGAACAGGCAGCCGGAATGCACAAGAAGCTCCTCCAGGAGGTGCGGCACCAATTGGTTTTCACGCTGGCGGCCTGGATTCCTTACACCAAGCCTCTGTGTGCAAGTAATGTAAGCCAATTCTTCCGCGCTCACAACTTCTTCTCTAGCAAGGAATTCCGTCCGCGGATTTCCTTACACGGCCCATGCAAGTCAATCCACGGCGTGCAAGGAATCACCTTCCATCCGGTCTGACCCGCTAGAACGGGGCGAGCCGGACAAATGCATCGCCCGCCTGCGCTGGGGCGCCACCGCATCTCTGCTTCAATCCCACTGCGGATACTGGGGCGGCGCCTTGCCGTGGCGTTCCACAATCCGCGGCGCTTTGCGTCGCGTCCCTGGGGGCTCGATCTGTTCCAGCTTGACGTCGAACTGCCAGCTGTCCCCGAAATCGTACGTCAACTTCATGGACTGTCCGATCTCCAGGGGCAACTCCCCGATGTGAACCTCATCGGTCCAGGGGCCTTCGTCACAGTACGGATGCAGGACACGAACCGTCGCACCGTAGCGGTCCAGGTAGCGGAAGTCATAGAGATGATCGTCGTCAAAATGGGCCGCACGCAGAATCCAGTCCACCAGAGTATCCAGGCTTTCATCCGCTCCGATAGCGATGCGCCACCAGGTCCTGCCGAGCGCCACCCGAAAGATGAAGATCCCTTCGCGCGCTTCCTGGCCGGGCAGGACCAGGTTCTGGCGCCACTCCGGAAAGTAGGGCTGGAAGATTGGCTGCCAATGCCCAAAGCGAGGGGGCCCCTTCTGCTCCTCCTCGTCGTTCTCGTCCTCCTCCTGGACCGCCTTCTCCCAAGGACGAAGAAACTGTTGTCCCAGGAGTGTAAAGACCGCGTCCCCGAACGGCGTGTGCTGGACGCCAGCGGGGACCCACGGCTGCACGGCCGAGCGCGGGTGCTCGACGTGCACCAGGCTGAACAGGTCCATCAGGGCCAGCTGATAGAAGTTCCGGTCGATGCCAAAGAGGTAGACCTCCTGCGGTCGTGCGAGGTCAAACTGCTGTCCCTGGGCCGGGAGGTCTCGCCAAGTTTGCTGGCACTCCAGGAGGGAGTCTCCCCACCCCCGTCCTCGCTCGCCGACCATCTCGGCCCGGCCCACGCGCAGCCAGGCCTCCAGAAGCGTGAAATACTGTTCCGTGGCGTTCAGGAGACGCCAGCGTTCCAGCACGGCCGCATCCACGACCAACCGGGCCTTGGAGCCGGTTCCCGCGACCCGACCCAGGCCCGAGGCCCGGAACAACAGGTGCAAGCCCTGGAGGTACGGATGAGACCGCAACAGCGGCCGCTTCATTGCCAGCCGCAGAGGACGGCTCAGTTGCTGGTCCAGTTCGCCAATCGCCTCGATCGGCAGCAAGTTATACTTCCCGGTAGCCGGTACGCCTTCGCTCCCCACAAATGCAAGCACGGTTTGAAAATCGCGCAGCACCGGACCGGGCCGGTCGGCGTCGATGAGCTGGTCCTTCAGGACTCGTTCTTGAGCCTGCGAGAGGGTCAGAGTTTTCATACGTTGGTCCCAGGAGCACGAAGCTGGGCGAGAAGCGATCTGGCCTCAGTATACCCAAGAGACATCAAACAGCATACTCCCCGAATCGAAGAACTGGTGCCACCAGAGCGGACCGGCAGCCGGACGGTGTGGCTGCGCGGCGTTGTCCGCCAGGCCAGGATCTCGTACAACGCCCAGGCCGTACGAACAGACCAGCTAACTCCCCCCCGACCAGGCCCGATTTCCACCCTTTGCGCCTCGGTGCTCCCGAGTACAATTGTCCCCTAGCTGGGTAACGCCACGGGGACAGAGGACACCTTGGACGGGAGGTGCAGCGATGGCCAGTCCATGTTCCGGGCATGGACCCCTACCTGGAGAGCCATTGGGGCGATGTACACCACAGCCTGATCACGTATGCCCGCGACCAGCTCCAGACGGTTCTCCCTCCCGATCTCCGCGCACGGGTCGAGGAGCGTGTATGCGTGGAGTCCACCGAAGGCGTCGCCCGGAGCCTCTACCCAGATTTGCGCATCGTCGAACGGGAACGAGGGAAACGACCATTCGGCTTGCTGTCGAGCGGGCCGGCAGTGGCCGAGCCGCTGCTGATCCCACTGGATGAGCCCGCCACCGAAGGCTTTATCGAGATCCGAGAAGCCGGCTCGGGGAACAGGGTCATCACGGTCGTGGAAGTGCTCAGCTTGTCCAATAAGCTTCCGGGAGAAGGGCAGGACAAGTACCTGCAAAAGCGGCGGGAATTCAAAGCCGCGGGGGTGAGCTTGGTCGAGATCGACCTGCTGCGGACTGGGAAACGCTTGTTGCCGGTCCCACAGAGTCGGCTCCCGGCTTCCCATCGTACTACCTACCAGGCGTGGGTGAGCCGTGGTTGGCAGCCGTTGCTGGTGGCCGTCTATCGGATGCCCCTCCGTGCTCGGCTGCCGGTCCTCTCGATCCCGCTGCGCGAAACCGACGCCGATGTGCCGCTCGATCTGCAAGCGCTTCTGGAGCAGTGCTATCGCAACGGCGGCTACGAGGACGATCTGGATTACACGCTTCCCCCGGAGCCGCCCCTCGACCCCGACGACGCACGCTGGGCCGCCGCGCTGTTACGCCGCCAGGGTCGCCGCCCCCGGCCGCGGCCGACCCGAGGTCCGAAGCCGCCGCGTCGGAAGACGACCTAGTTCGAGAAGCCCGCTGCACTCGGTTCTTGCCGCTGACGCTCTCCCCGTTTTTCCCCCCTTTTCGCTTGTTGGCGTTGAGCTTGTATTGCCAACTGAGGAAAAAATCTGGCCTGGTTCAACAAGGCCCGTTTCTGGGTGGCACGCCCTGAGTCTTCGAAGGGCGTGTCTTCGGCAGCCCCGCAGCCTCACGCCCTTCGAAGACTCAGGGCGTGCCACCCAGGTTTGAACCATGCCAAAAATCTCAGGAACCCGATCGGGATTCTATGCCGAACCGACCTGTCGTTCGGACCTGATCTCGGTTCGACGTGCCCAGCCACCGACCGACCATCACCTCCTCGCGGGCCACTATTCCTTCGCCTTCCGCTCCGAGAATAGGTACATTCCAGACACGGATGTGCTTCCCGGCCATGCTCATACGCCGCTGCGCACAAGCTCGGTTACGATCTCGAGGACACCATCATGTCCGATCCCGCTCCCCCCCGACCGGCCGCCGACCGCAACCTGCTCTTCGGCATCCTCGCTTTGCAGCTGGACTTCATCAGCCGCGATGCCCTCATCCAGGCGATGCAGACCTGGGTGTTCGACAAGAAGAAGTCCCTGGGAGAAATCTTCCTCGCCCAGGGTGCCCTCCGCGGCGATGCCCATGCCGTGCTGGAGGCCTTGGTGCAGAAGCACCTCGAACTGCACGACAACGACCCGGAGAAGAGCCTGGCGTCGGTGAGCTCCCTAGGCTCGGTGCGGGAGGAGTTGCAGCAGATCGCCGATCCGGAGGTGCAGGCCAGCCTGGCGCAGGTTGCCAGCGCCCACGCAGCACCATCCGCAGACGACCCGGATGGCACGCGCGGTTCCTCCGTGGGTCCCGTCCATTCTCCCAAGCTCCGCTTCGGTCTGCGCCGGCCGCATGCCAAGGGCGGTCTGGGTCAGGTCTGGGTCGCTTACGACGAGGAACTGCACCGGGAGGTGGCGGTCAAGGAAATCCAGACCCAGTACGCCTTCGACGTGGGCAGCCGGGGCCGTTTCCTCCTGGAAGCCGAGATCACCGACGGGCTGGAGCATCCGGGCATTGTGCCGGTGTACAGCCTGAGCGAGTACGTCGATGGCCGGCCCTATTACGCCATGCGTTTCATCCGGGGCGATAGTCTCAAGGAGGCCCTGGCACGCTTTCATCGCGAGCAGTCCGGTGCCCTGGATGGGGGCGAGCGGGCCGTGGTCTTCCGCCAGTTGCTCGGCCGTTTTGTCGACGTCTGCAACACCATCGCCTATGCGCATAGCCGCGGGGTCCTCCACCGCGACCTCAAGCCGGCCAACATCATGCTCGGTCCCTACGGCGAGACGCTGGTGGTCGATTGGGGCCTGGCCAAGCCTCTGGGCCAGGGAGATGGAGTCTCAGGATCGGCGGAACCGCCGCTGCGGCCCAGTTCGCTCAGCGGCTCGACGCCTACGCAGATGGGCGAGGCCATCGGCACTCCGGCGTACATGAGTCCGGAGCAAGCAGGCGGCCGGTTGGATTTATTGGGACCGGCCAGCGACATCTACAGTCTTGGGGCCACGCTCTATAGCCTCTTGACCGGCCGGGCACCGTTTGAGGATGCCGAGATGGGACAGGTGCTGGACCAGGTCCAGAAGGGCGCTTTTCCGCGGCCGCGGCAGCTCAACCGCCAGCTTCCTCTGGCCCTCGAAGCGATTTGCCTGCAAGCGATGGCGTTACAACCTGCGGACCGTTATGCCTCGAGCCAGGACTTGGCAGCCGATCTGGAGCACTGGTTGGCGGACGAACCGGTCAGTGCGGTGCGCGAGCCGTGGACGGTCCAGCTGCGGCGGTGGGTGAAGCGGCACCGGACGGCGGTGACAGCGGCCGCCGCGGCACTGGTGGTCGCCTTGGCCAGCTTGGGAGTCGCCACGAGCCTGCTGATCGCGGCCAACGGGCGGGAGCAGACCGCCACCGCAACGGCCGAGACGAATTACAAGATGGCGCGCGAGGCGGTGGATAAGTTTCTGACGAAAGTGGCGGAGAACCCGCGTCTGAAGGTCGGCGGCTTGCGCAGCCTGCGCCGGGAACTGCTGGAGGAAGCGGGCGAGTTTTACACGCGCTTTATCCAGGGACACAGCTACGACCCGAACTTGCCGAAGGACCTAGCCCATGCATATTTCAAGAGCGCGTTTATCGCCGCCGAGATTGGAGCCAATGCGCAGGCGATCGAGCGCTACCAACAGGCGCTGACGTTCTTGGAGAAGCTGGTCGCCACGCATCCCGACGTCCCCCAGTACCAGCTGGACCTGGCCGGCATCTACCACAACCTTGCCAACCTGCAACGTGACATCGGCCAGCGGGAAGCAGAGTTGCAGTCCCACGGCCAGGCGCGGGCCCTCCGGGAGAAGCTGG
>JBGQLF010000554.1:0-6962 GCA_041499985.1 Gemmataceae bacterium | reverse complement strand
GGCGTGCCCGGGTCCAATGGCACTCCCTTTCCGACGCTGCAACTCGGTGGACCGGATGACACGGACACCCGCGGGCGCTGGATCCCAACGACCTCCGTGGACCAGTACGCCGCTACGCTCGCCACCTGGTACGGCCTGGACCCAACCAAGCTGACCACGGTGTTCCCGCAATTGACGAATCCGCTCTTCACGGTGCAGAATCTGGGATTTATGATGTGAGCCGAGGCATTCCGAAAGGGGACCCACCATGACACGCGCCCTCCTTTTCCTGGCCGCCTTGTTGCTGGCTTGTCCCGCTCTCGGGGCCGCGGATCAAAACAGTAGTCCGGGAACGAAAGACAACCCGGTGGTCGTCGATCCGCTTGATTTGCGCCAGCCCGTTCCCGATCCCGAGGCGGAGCTGACACAAAAATACGACGCCAAGACGGTGCGCTTTACCGGCGTGCTGCGTTCCTGGGGCACGGAGGCGAGCAAGCAGAAGTGGTATGACTTCCAGACCGACGTGCCGCAGGTGGGAAATACGGCCCGGGGGACCAAGCAGGCGAAAGCGAAAACAGACCGCGTTATCGTGCGCGTTTATTTCCAGCGCCCTGACCAGCTCCTGCGCCCGCAGCAAACCCGGCTGCCGTTGACGGTGGAAGGCATCGGCGAAATCCGTGTGGATGGAAGCCTGGTCATCCGCAACGCCACGATTGTCACGACCGTGGCCGGGTCGAAGCGCTAAGCCGTTCTCCCAACCGCTCCAGCGTGGCGTGTTCGCGCGGAGGGATCTGGATTCTCTGCGCGTGAACACGCCTCGCTAGCCAATCACTATGTTGCGAACCTCTCTTGTCCTGGCCCGGACACAACGGCGTGGAATCATCCTGCTCGTCGTCATCACTTTGCTGACGCTCTTCGCCGTCGTCGGCCTCAGCTTTGTGCTCTACGCCAATGCGCAGGCCACCGCCTCCCGGTTCTTTCGCGAGGCCGAAACGACGAGCCGGCCGGACATGGATCCCGAGCTGCTCCTGGCTTATTTTCTCGGCCAACTCGTATACGATGTCCGGGACGACCGCACCGGGGTCTACTCGGCCTTGCGCGGCCACAGTTTGAGCCGGAACATGTATGGCTTGAACTACACGCTGGGCGACACGGCGGAGCAGATCGCGGTCAAGAATGCCGTGCCCTGGAGCGGCACGGGTCGCCTCCACTTTGACAGCGCGCTGGGCCCGCTGGGGCCGAACGATTATTTCCTGATCAATTACACCTATTTCGCCGCCGACGGCTTTCTCCGCGACCCCGAGCGTTACCGCTGGCGCTCTGGGTTGGCGACCGCGTCCCAGGAAAATCGCGGGCGCTACCTCGGGAGCGGGAATGCACCGTATACCTATCCCGACCTCAATAGTCTGTTCCTGGCGGCCGTCAAGGCCGATGGCACGGTCTTGACGCCCTCGTTCCATCGGGATTGGCTCTTTCGCCATCCCAAACTGTCGGCGGCAGTCAGTTCCCTCAACAGCCAAAATCCGCACTGGCAAACTCAGGAAGGCAAGTACTTGCTCCTGCGGCCGCGGCCCAAGGAAATGGGGCCTGGTTTTCCATACCCCGAGGATGACGGGGGCGACGTGAAAAACTTGCTTGGCACACCGGGCGGCAACGACAGCCTGTGGCTGGACCTGGATGCACCCGTCCTGATTGGTCCGGACGGCCGTAAGTTCAAAGCGTTATTCGCGCCGTTGGTTCTCGATCTGGATAACCGCGTGAATCTGAACGTCCACGGCAATCTGCGCGGCCTGAAGAACGCGAACCAGGCGTCCAACTCGGGTTGGGGCGCCTGGGAGGTGAATCCCGCTCGGGTTCTTGACAAGGACACTACCGAGTGGACCGCGCTCCTCCAGGGCAATGTGGCGCAGGCGGGCCGTTATGGTCGCGACACTCGGCCGCACACGCCGATGCCGGCCGAGCCGGTCACCCTGGCCCACACGTACGCGCCAATGGACTTCGATGGCTCACAGGAACTGGCGAACGGAGCGCCGTCCCGACCGCTCCAGTTGCCGGGGACAGGGCCGTCGCTGCCCTATCAGTGCTTTCCGACTATCCCGACCGGCTATGGCATGGGATCCCAGCAGGAACGCACCGGCCACCCGAGGCTCTACAACCCTTTTCGGCCGACGCCGCCCGATCGCACGTTCGCCCTCTCCGATCTGGAAGCGCTGCTCCGCTACGGCGATACCGGCTCGCCGGCGTTGACTTCGGAGCTGTTTAGCCTGTGCCCGCAAAACTTCGGCGACCGTTCCAAACCGGCCGATGCCGCGCGGCGACGCGGCCTGGTGACGCTGCGCAGCTTCGACCTGGATCAGCCTGGGATCACGCCGTGGTTTTGGCCGATCAATGCCAGTGCGTATTTGCGCTTGCCGGCGCTCGCAGCTTACCCTGTGGGAAATGCCCTCCCCTTCCCACCTCTCGCAAGCCTCATGGGACCAAGTGCGGTCGGTAGTGAATTCGGTCCGGATGGGCGTGCCGCGGCCGACCTGACGGCACTGGGGCGCCTCGACCTGAATCGTTATCTCCCCGATTATCCCAAACCGGATGCCACTGGCCAGATCACCGACCTGGTAGGCTTCGCCGTCGCTCAGCAGGCCCGGCAGTACTTTGCCGCAGAGATTTTCGAGCGCTTGTGGCGACTGAGTGGCGCCGGCAATCCATACCTCCCGGCTGCGCTGCCGCCACCGGGGGTCAGCAATCATAATGCGGAGCGCTGGAATGCGCTGCGCTGGCTGGCCCAGTTAGCCGTCAACATTGTCGATTATATCGATACCGATGATTGCATGACACCGTTCAACTGGTATCCCCCCTACCCCGGCAATCCAGCGGGCGAATGGGTCTATGGTACCGAGCTGCCGCGCCTGGTCCTCAACGAGGCGTATGTGCAGGTAGACAACGATCCTTTGGATGGACTCTTGGCAACGACCCACAAAGCGTCGCACTACGTCGTCAACGCGTGGGTCGAGCTGTTCAATCCCCTGAGCAACGATGCCACGCTGACCAATCAGGGCGCTGCCGTGCTGCAAGTTCCCACGCATGCCGTTTACCAGGTCGTCCTCAGTCCCCAGGAACCCAGCCTGCGCACCGACCCGAGCAATGTGCGCGGCGACCCCGCTCATGCCGTCCGCGTGGTCGGGTTGTTTGGCCCGAATCCGGCCACGTGGATCGTGCAGCCAGCGAATGGAGGTTATGCCGGTCCCAGTGGTGGCAACGCGGGTTTTTATGTCCTGGGCCCAGAGGTACTGTTCCTGGAAGGCGCCAACCCCAACTTGCCCGCCACGATTCTCAGTCCCGGCATGACGTACCCCGTGAGCGCGGCAACTCACGTTCTGCCGCGACCGACCATTCTGCTGCGCCGCTTGGCCTGCCCACAGTTACGGCCCAACGCGCCGGAGCTGCCCAATTACGATGCTTCCTATCCGCTCAATCCTTATGTGACGGTCGATTACCTGGAACTGAATGATGTGCCGGTCAACGATGGGCGTCTGTTCGATGACCAGGGAGCGCACCTACCCTTGCCCCTGGCGAAGCGCGCGTCCTGGGCCCGATGTCAGCCTTATGCCGGGGCCCGGGCGCATCTGGTAGCGCAGTCGCCTCTGGGAGCGCCGCCCAACCAGCCCCACCACACTTTTTTCCGCCACAATGCCCGAGAACCGGTGGCGCCGCCGAGCGCGAAGACTCCGGGGCAGACCCTCACGATACCCTTTTCCTGGCTGGTGCATCTGGATCGGCCGCTGATCAGTCCGATGGAATTGCTCCAGGTCTCCGCGTACAAGCCACACGAGCTAACGCAGCAGTTCGTGGGAGGAGACGCCGCACGTCCCCGGCCCTACATGCACCGGGTTCCCTGGTTCGAGGAATCGCATCGCCTGTACCGCGTCCTGGAGTTTCTCGGCACCCACAACCAGACCCTGGGCATGATGACGGCGGTGACGCAGTCTCTCGACTCGATCCCGTTGCAGGGTCAGGACATCCCCTTCCGTCCGCTGGCCCTATCCGGCCGCACTGCCACCGGGGGCAGCTGGCGCATCGGCGTGGGATCCTCCCTGGTGATCGACAAGGGCCTGCCCACCGAGGAAGTCGTTCGCGTCAAGGCCTTCGTACCGAGCCTGGGGCCGGCGACGTCCGACCACTTCACGGCGGATTTCTTGAAGCCGCACGCTGCGAACTTCACCATCACGCCGACACTCATCAGCGAACGGATTCCCGGCAAAATCAATCTCAACACGGTCTGGGATGAGGAAACATTCCAGGCGCTGTGCGATGCCCAACCTTCCAATCATTTCACCAAGGCGGATGTGACCGCGATCTTCAATCAGCTGCTCAAATCCCGCACGAAAGACAAGCTCGGCCGAGCGGATCGTCCCTTCCGCAGCTTGGCTACTGGCTTGACGCCGTATAACGATACGCAGTTCCCTAGCGGTGGCATCGAAGATACGTTGCTGCGGGCGATTTCCGAGGACCCCGACAGGCGTTTGTTCGAGCTGGCGGCGCCCACCCACCCGTATCAGCGCCTGGAGCTCCTGACCAAGATTTTCAACAACGTGACCGTCCGCAGCAATGTCTTTGCGGTCTGGCTGACGGTCGGCTTCTTCGAGGTGACCGAGGACGCCAGTCGGCCGGTGAAACTGGGCGCGGAGCTGGGC
The DNA here is from genome assembly GCA_041499985.1 of Gemmataceae bacterium. Taxonomy (GTDB): domain Bacteria; phylum Planctomycetota; class Planctomycetia; order Gemmatales; family Gemmataceae; genus JBGQLF01. The sequence goes on along the minus strand of JBGQLF010000554.1, from coordinate 2,295 downwards.
CGGACCGAGAACCGGCAAGTCCGTCATCGGATGTTTGCCATCGTGGACCGCTCCGCGCTGACCGCGAACCCCGGCCCGCAACCCCGCTTCAATCCCCGCGCCGCCCCCTCGGCGGGTGCGCCCGACGGACAGGTGGTGCCGTACTTGAGCATCATCGATTGACCGCTCTGACCCCCTCACCCTAACCCCTCTCCCCCGAAGCGGGGGCGAGGGGCCTGCGGAATCGACTCTAACTGCCTTTCGGCCAGCAGAACACGGCAAAACCCTCGTTCTGGAGCGCAATCCGGTACAACGACTTTCCCGCCGTGATGTACAAGGTCTTGCGATCCTGGCCGCCAAAGACACAATTGGTCGGCGTCTCCGGTACCGGGAGGAACGCCAGCTGTTTGCCTTCCGGGCTGAAGACGTAGATGCCGCCCGTCTGATCTCGGCCTGCCGCTCCATAGATGTTGCCGTGGACGTCCACGCACATGCCGTCGATGCCGCGGCCTTTGCCGAAGTCGTGCAGCAGGCGCTTGGAGCCGACGCTGCCATCGGCTTGCAATGGAAACGCCAACAGGTGCTGGTTGCCACTGGGGTTGCTATCGGCTACGTACAGCGTCTTCATATCGGGAGAAAGCACGATACCGTTGGGTTTCTGCACATCGGTAACGATCCGCGTCAGGCGGCCGTCGGGATCGATGCGATAGACGCTCTCGGCGTCGAGCTCGCGGTTTTCCTGGCCGCCGTAGCGCGGATCGGTGAAGTAAATGCGGCCCTGGCGGTCGATGGTCACATCGTTGGGGCTGTTGAGGCGCTTGCCTTGCCAGCGGTCGGCCAGCGTGCGGACGGTTCCGTCGGGTTCGGTGATGCTGACGCGCCGGTTGCCGCCGGTGTTGGCGCCTTTACAGGCGACTAGTCGGCCCTGAGGATCAAAGTCGAGCCCGTTGGCGCGGCCACTCGGCTGGCGGTACACGGTCGTTTTCATCGTGGCCGGATCAAACTTCATGATGCGATCGCCAATGTTAACGGTGCTGAAGTTGCCCTTTACGGCGGCCGATTTGGCGGCCGGCTGATTGGTAACGGTGTCGGAAAACCAGCAAGAAAGCGAGGGTGGACATGAGCCTGATCGACGGCACGAATTGTCGATGCCGATTGCGAAGGGACTGCCGGGGGCGGGGCTGCTGGCCCACCTGATCGTCAGCAAGTACGTCGATCACCTGCCGCTGCATCGTCTGGAGCGTGTTTACGAGCGGCAAGGTCTGTTTGTGCACCGCTCCACGCTGTGTGACTGGATGGCCGCCTGTGCCCAGCTGCTGCGGCCGCTGTACCAGGTGCTGGTCGCGGTGACGCTGCAGTCGCGGGCGCTCCACACCGACGATACCACGGTGAAGATGCAGGAGCTGATAACTCATCTTCTGAGCACGGCGCGGTTGTGGGCTTACCTGGGTGATGCCGCCCATCCGTACAACGTGTTCGACTTCACGCGCACCCGCAAGCGCGACGGTCCGCAGCAGTTCCTCGCCGACTACCAGGGTTATCTGCACGCCGATGCGTTCAGCGGCTAGGACGGCCTGTATCTGCCCGACCCGCGCACGGCAACAGCACGCATCGTCGAAGTGGCCTGCAACGCGCATGCGCGACGCAAGTTTTACGAGGCGCGCACCAGCGATGCCCTGCGCTCGCACCAGACGTTGGCTTAAGTACGGCCAACTCGATGAACTCGAACGGCACGCCAAGGACTTCACGGATACGCAACGGCTACAGATGCGTCAGGACCTGGCGGTGCCGATTCTGAACCAGTTCCACGCGTGGCGGGAGGCGCAGCGCCCGCAGGTGTTGCCCAAGAGCCCGCTGGCCGAGGCGATCGGCTACGAATTGCATAATTGGACCGCTTTAGTCCGTTATACGGAGGCGGGCTTCCTGGCCATCGACAACAACGTGGCCGAGCGTGAGATGAAACGGATTGCTATTGATCGTAAGAACTGGCTGTTCGTCGGCTCGCCGCAAGGCGGCCAGACGGCGGCGGTGCTCCTCAGCTTTACGTCCACGTGCCAACGCTTGGCGGTCGAACCGTGGGCGTATCTGCAAAACGTGCTGACGCGCTTGCCGACGACGCCGGCCGAGCAACTCGCCGACCTCCTCCCTGACCGCTGGCAGGCGGCGCGCCTGGCCAAGCTAGCGACTCCGCCAGCGCCGGCAACAGAGACCACCAGCCCTTGCGGTGACTCGGCTTCCTGACTTCCGTCCTCCTAGCCCTGTCTGGGGGGGGGCCCTGGGCTTTCCAGCCTGTGACTCCTCGCTGGCCGTTTTTTC
>JBGQLF010000553.1:0-6969 GCA_041499985.1 Gemmataceae bacterium | reverse complement strand
GCCGCATGGTGTGCCATTCCTGCACCAGGCCGCGCAACCGCGAGCGCAGGACACGCACTTCATCGAGCTCGGCTTGCAGGGCCTTGCGTTGGGCCAGAACCTCGAACAAGTGCGCTTCTCCGGGCAGGCTGGCCAGGCGCTGTCCATCGGGGCGCCAGCTCCGCAGCAAGCGTTCGCCATGCCGCCGACAAACCAGACTGTCGGGCACGCCGAGGAAGTGCCAGGCAGCCGCGTCGCGATAGAACTTGGCCAGGATGTCGTCTTCCGAATAGCCGGTACCGCCAAAGATCTGGCCGGCGTTGTACGACAGGCTGCCGGGAGCGGTGCCCAGGCTCTCCGCAGCCAAGGCCTTGGTCAGGCCGCTCCGTTCGACCGACGCGGCCGAGAAATCGCTCGGCGATAGGGTGTGATCGAGCGTTTCGAGGAGATAGCGCCGGGCCGCCATCTCGGCGATCATCTTCTTGATGGCGCCGAATTTGCCGATGGGATCGCGTGCTTCCTCATCGTGGAACAAACCCGGGAACTGGACGCGGCTGGTCGCATGCGCGACCGCCCGGCGGCACAGTTGATCTGCCATGCCGAACGCGATCGAGGTCAGGTCGGCAGCGCTTAAGACGTTCCAGACGCGCTGGATCCGTTCCCGGTCGCTGGCCGTGCGCGCCTCGGGGAGCTGGAAATGGTCGAGGCCCACACGCGCCATGCCGGTACCACGTAGGCCAAGCGTCGGCAACGGCTCGATCCGCAGACCCGCACTGTCGCGTGGAACCGCCACGAGCTGATCGCCCAGGAGCAGCAGCAAGGTGCGCGCTTCCTGCGCCGGCACAAAAAACGCTTCGCCGCTCCAACCACTATCCGGAGCCTGCATGCCGTCGATCGCCGCGAAGCAGGCCCATTCGTCGCCGCGGGCCCACCGCGCCGCGGCCTGGGCCAGCGCCGGCGATGCGGGGGCAAGCTGCACCAGATCGCGGGCCCACAGGTGCGCCGCCAGGCGGTACGCCAGCGACGGATCCCGGCGCCCCAGCTCTGCCAGCAACGCCTTCCGGAGCGGCGGATGCATCGTACTGGCCAGCTCGGAGGGAACGAGGGCTGGCACCTGGGCCACCAGATCGCGCAGCACCGCATCCTGCTCCGACGTCAGGGGCACGCCCCGGTCCAGATCCCGCCAGGCTGTTGGGCCGAACACTCCATCCAGGCGCGCCGTCCAGTGGGCCAACCGCTCCGCGACGTGAGCCGTGTCCTCCTCGGCACGCAACCAAGCGCGGCTCGGTTCGCCATCGGGCGCTGGTCCCGCCACATGATCGCAGAGTAGGCCCAGGAGGCGGCGCAAGCCGACCAGGTGATGCTGGCGCAACTGCCGGCCATCTGCCGCGGCCCAGGAGAAGCGATGGTCCCAGGTCCGGCGGGCACGCTCCTCAGCCTTGGTCGTCAGCGCGGTAGTTAGTTCCAGAAGCCGTTGGTGCACCAAGGCGAGCGTGGGTCGTGCCTGCGCAGCCAGGCTAAGGCTGCGCACTACTTCCAGAATCCGCACGGCGAGCTGCTGGGCGTAGCGCGCTAGCATCTCGAGATACTCGGCCCGGGCTCGGTCGATCGTGCGCGGTTCCTTGGCCAAGGCGGCGTCGAACTCCGCCAGCTTGGTCTCGAGCTGGCTGCACAAGTGTTGCAGCTCGTGAATTTCATGCGCCTCGTGTCCATTGCGTGTCTCGAGCGCGTGGGCCTGCAAGCGCGCCGCCAACTCCTGAAGTACAGGCTCCCACGGATCGAGGGTACGCGGCAGGGCTGGCCGGGTCGTGCCGGCGGCGTGCACGGCGGCCAGCAGACGGGTGACGACTGGCGAGCCCACGGGGTAGACGAAACGGTGCGCCCCATCGCGGCCCCAATCGACCAGGTCGCTGACCCGCCAGCACGTCTCACACTTGATGCAATTCTCGAAGTTGACGATGACCTGCAACTGACCCAGGGGACTGACGCGCGCCTCATAGACATGCGCGGGACAGACGTGCCAGAGGCCCTTGTTCACCACCGCGCTCTTGTCGTTGAGGGCGACCGGCCACAGCAGATGGATGTGTGACGCTTTGACGCCCTGATAGCTCAGCTGTCCCAGGCGTGCGTCCCAACTTTGGCGGGCGGGAGCCAGCACCGGGGTCAGATCGGAGGTGTGGCGCGCGGCCAACTCGTAGCGCGGGTAGATCCCCTTGGTCGCCTTGGCAGGACGCCGCTGCGGCAACAACCTGCGCAAGCGACCCCAGCCCGCCAGCAGGATCCCCGAGGCTGCCGCCGCGATGCCGAAGGCGCCGGCAGACAGGAGGTCAAGCATGTTAACCTGCTTGAACAGCAGCTGCACCGTTGCCGGGAGCTTCACGACCAGCGGCGTATCCTCGTTGACATAGATCCGCCGGGCGGCCGACGCCAGCACCGGTGCGAAGCGCGCAAACCAACGCCGCAGCGGCGCGGGGGGTGGACCGATCGGCTCGGCACCGCCTGCGACGCTGTAGTGCACGCGAATCGTGCCCGCCGGCGGGAGATTGGCCCGGGGGCTGCGTGCCAGGTCGCGCAGGGCATTGAGCGTGCCATCGAGCAATAAATGGCCCAACCCAGGTCGACTGACCACCTCACGCAGACGCAGAGCCCGAATGAGGTGCCGCAGATCCGCCTGGAGCAGGCGCCAGTGGCGGGGACCTGCGACCTGAAGGACCAGGCGCAGCCAATTCGTCCACTTGCTCAGGAAGCCGCGCTGTGGCCGGGTCCAGACATAGGCCGTGCCGAGGGCCAGATCGAGGTTGCGCCCAAAAAAGACCTGAGTCCGCTTGACATACGAGGGCCAGCGGCGAAGGAATTCCACATCGTGCCAGTAATGGCTGCGCCGAAGCGGTTCCAGGTAATACCGGCGCAGGTTGTCGCGGCTGAAGCCGGCCGACTCGGCCCGAATCTGCTTGGCGGCCTGGACCAGGAGCAGTCCCATGGCGGTGGCTGGGCCTGTGAAGTTTGGATAGGGAAAATCGATGCCGATGGCGCTTGCCGCCCCGCCGATCGCCAGACCATCATCGATCAGGTTCGGGATGTCCTTGGCCCCACCCCCGCGAATGATCTTGGCTCCAAATACACTACGTCGGCCTTGGCGCAGCCAGGGTTGCAGTGCCGGCAGGTTCTCGAACCATTCCAACAGCAAGTTGGGATCGCCGTCGAACTGCTCGTGGAGATTATCGACCGGGAGGACCAGGCCAACCGACAGGCTCTGCCGGTTGGTGTAGACGAACCCACCCATATTCAGGCGGATGCTGCGGCCACGGAGCGTGCCGTTGCGCAGCAGCATCTCATAAGCGACTCCCTCTTCCGGACCGACGCCGAAGATCTCCTCGATCGCTCCGGGTGGCAAGTCGATCACCTGCTTGATGCCCTGGAGGAACTTCGGCGCCTGGCGCTGGTCGGCAAAGCGCTCATAGCCTTCGCGGGTTACCAGGTGCGAGGCGTCTCCTTCAGCCAGGAAAACCAGGTTGGCATAGAGCGGACCGCGATTGGTGCAAATGCCGATCACGCGGCCGCCTTCGCGGATCAGGCTCTCGGCCGTCGTGTTGTTGAGGAGGGCGACCCCCTGGCTGAGGGCGACCTGGGCCAGGTGATGATCATAGATCGGCCGCAAAACGGTATAGCAATGGTGGAAGGCGCTGGGATCGCGGTAGGTCATGCCCAAGAGGCCATGCCCGTCGCTGGCGAAGAAGCCGCGCTCCACCAGGCGCCGTTCCCAGGCCAGGTCCTCGACGCCGGCCGGCCCGAGGATATCCGGATGGGCCAGGTTTTCGCAGAAATAGACACAACCCGACCAGTTCTCGGCCCCCGGAAAGGCGGCAGCTTCGACAGCCGCGACATGAAAGCCGGCCCGGGCCAACCCAATGGCCGCAGTCGAACCGGCCGCTCCGACACCCACCACGACCACATCGTAAGTCGCAGAAGTCATTGTTCATCCTAAGAGGCTGTAGCAGAATGTGGGGGCAAGTTTGCAACTTGCCCGGTCGATTGGGCAAGTTGCAAACTTGCCCCCACATTTTGTTAGAGCCTTTAAGTCGAGCAAGTTGGCAACCTGCTCCACATTCCTGATCAGATCTTTGCCAATGGCACTACTACTTGGGACCTGTCGAGACCGCATCCGCGAACAAGTCCGCCGTCGTCACGCGTTGGCGCATCTCCGCGCAGGGCTCGAAGCGCGGCCCGAAACGCTGCGCCAGGTTGGTCAAGGTCTCCGCGATTTCGTCCAGACCCCGATCCACCGCATAGCGCAACGGCCCGCCGCGGTGAGGGGCCCAGCCAGTGCCCAGAACCATCGCCAGATCGATCCCTTCCGCCTGGGCAACCAGCCCCTCGCCGAGACAAGCAGTGGCTTCGTTACACATCAACAGGACCATCCGGTCGCGCGCTTCGGAGAGCGACGAACTCTCTTGATCTCCTCCGCTCCGCAACAGATCCAGGGCGACGGTGTGGACCTTCTTCTTGCGCCCTTCGTAGCGATAGAACCCCGCTCCGCTCTTCTGGCCGAGCCAGCCCCGTTCACCCATCTGTTCCAGGGCCGGATTCGGCGGGAAACGGCTACCCACGACAGGACGCATGGCCCGGGCGATGTGCGCAGCCACATCGAGGCCGACTTGATCGAGCAGCTCCAGCGGCCCCATCGGCATGCCGAAGCGCCGCATGATCGCATCTACCTTTTCGATCGCCATCCCCTCGGCCACGAGCTGTACAGCTTCGCTCAAATAGGGCATCAGGATCCGGTTGACGATGAAGCCGGGGCTATCGCTGACGACCACGGGCGTCTTGCCCAGGGCAACCGCCCAGCTGGTAAGGGTCGCGAGCGTGCCCGGATCCGTACGCGGCGTGTGAGCCACCTCGATCAGCGGCATCTTGTGAACCGGATTGAAAAAGTGCAAGGCGGCAACGCGCGCGGGCTGGTGCAGCCCCTCCTGGAGCGCAGCCACCGAGAGCGACGAGGTATTGGTCGCGAGAATCGTCGTCGGCCGCGTGTGCCGCTCCAGGTCACGGAAGACGGCCCGCTTGGCGGCGAGATCCTCAATGACAGCTTCGACCACGAGATCGAGTTCGCCGAAACCTTCCCAACTCGTCGTGCTCTGGATCGCAGCCCGCTTGCGGTGCGCTTCCTCCGCCGAAAGCAGGCGGCGTTCCACGGCTTTCGCAAACAGGTCATCCACCTTCTGTAACCCCGCCGCCAGGGCCGCCTCGTTGACTTCCTGGATCACGACCTCGAAACTGCGTACGGCGGCGAGCTGCGCGATGCCGGCTCCCATGGTGCCGGCTCCGACAACGCCGACCCGGCGAATCTCCGCAGCCGACTCGGTACCGGGGGCAAGGTCCGGTTTGCGGGCCTGTTCGAGTTGGAGGAAGAGGTGGACGAGATTGCGACAGGCTGGGGTCGTGGCAAGCCGGCCGATTGCTGCGCGCTCACAGGCGAGTCCAGCCTCCATTCCCTCTGTCACGCCAATGCGGACGGCACGGTACGCTTCCCACGGGGCCGGCATATCGTCGGGAACCTTGCGGCGCAGCACGCGTTCGGCGCCGCGGAAGAGCAAAGCTCTACCCAGCGCCGTCGATTCCAACAAACGCTGCCGCCACGTCTGGAACGGAAGACTATTCTTCGGCCGTTTGCCCTGGCGCAGCGCCCGCTCTTCCAGTCGCTGCAAAGCGAGGGTTAAATCTGCTTCACTGGCGGCGATGGCATCGGCGAGTCCCCAACGCAATGCTTCCCGGGCATTCAGCCGGCGGCCACCCAGGATCATTTGCAGTCCTCGCTCCAGCCCGACTACACGAGGCAAGCGTTGCGTTCCGCCCCAGCCAGGCAGCAACCCCAACTCCACTTCCGGCAGGCCGAGCTGGGTCTTCGGCTGGTCGATGACCACGCGATAGTCACACGCCAGGGCTAGCTCCAGCCCGCCGCCCAAGCAGGGGCCGGTGATGACCATGAGGGTCGGCACGCGGAGCTGCGCCAGCTGGTCGAAGAGACGTTGTCCCAGACCAGACAGGGCCATTGCCTCCTCAGATCCCGCGATGGTGGTGAAATCATGTAGGTCGGCACCGGCGATCGGCTTGGCCGGATTGGCCGAGCGGATACCGAGGAGCCGAAGCGCCGAATCGTCTGCCAGCCGGTCAAGAGCCTGGCCGAAGTCTGCGAGCACCTGGTGATTGAAAACGTTGGCCCCGCGGCCGGCGACATCGAGCAGCAGGACCGCGGAATGTTCCGAGGACTTGGTCACGCGGAGATTATCGGTCTCGAAATACGCCATGCTGCCAAGCTCCCGTTCACAGACCTTTCAAGGTGTCTCCAGCAACAGTGCCGCTCCTTGTCCGCCCCCGACACAGAGCGTCGCCAGGCCGCGTTTCAGCCGGCGCCGGCGCAGTTCTTTCAAGAGCGTGATCACCAGGCGGACACCCGTCGCACCCACGGGATGCCCCAGCGCGATCGCGCCCCCATTAACATTAAGCCGATCACCGTCCAGACTGCCGAGCGCTTCCGTGCGGCCCAGTTGGTCCTGGGCGAAGCGCTGCGAGGCGAAGGCCCGCTCATTGGCCAGGACCTGGGCCGCGAACGCCTCGTTCAGCTCGACGAGATCTATCTCCTTCAGACTCAGTCCGGTGCGTTGGAATAGCTTGTTGGTGGCAAAGACAGGCCCCAGGCCCATCCGTCGGGGATCACAACCGGCATAAGCGAACGCCCGCAGGTAGCCGAGGGGTGTACGGCCTTCGGCCCGGGCCGCTTCGCCGGGCATGATCAGGACCGTGGCCGCACCATCGGTCAGCGGACACGAATTGCCGACTGTCACGGTGCCTCCTTCCTTGAAGAACGGCCTGAGCTTCGCCAACGCCGCGAGGCTCTGATCCGCACGGGGACCGAAGTCCTGTTTCATTTCCTGGCCAACTCCCCTCACCCTACCCTCTCCCCCGCTCTCGGGGGAGAGGGTAGGGTGAGGG